>JBGCFK010000442.1:0-2866 GCA_045106875.1 Paracoccaceae bacterium
TTGCGCTTGGTGTAGTTCTTCACGACCTCCAAGATCGCAGGCCCCTCTGTCTGTTCATCGCCCGAGGCCCAGCCCGACACGACGTAGGTTTTCGCGGGATCGATCGCCTCGCCGGTCTTCAGGAGCGTCATGTTCGTGACGCGGCTGCCTTGCGGTTTTGACACGTCGATGTGGTAGCCCATGCCGCCAACGCGGACCATGTCGCCGCCCTGCTGATAGTAGGGGTCGGGGTTGAACAGGTTGTCGGCGACGTCTTCCAGGATCACGTGCAGGAACTCGCCGGTCATCTCGGATCGGTACGCGGCTGGATAGGACATCGCTGTTGCGTTGTGCAGATCCTCGCGCGTGATTGGGTCGCCGGGCAGTAGTGATGGCCCCCAGCGGAAGCCGGGGCTGAGGGCGATATCCGCCTCCCGCTCTTCAATCAGTGCATTGCAGATCAGATCATCCCAGGTTCCGTTGAAATTGCCCCGTCGGTAGAGAAGGCTGTCCGTGTGGCCCAGCACCTCCTCCAGATCCGCCTTGAAAGGCGCGCGCTGGGCATCGACCAACGCTGTCATCTCCGGATCCGGTGCGATGACGTCCGAGAAGATCGGGATCAGTTTGTGGCGCAGCCCCTGCAGCCCGCCGTCGCGCACGTCGAGGTCCAAGCGGGAGATGAACTTGCCGTTCGAGCCGGACGCAATCAGTGCGGTCTTGCCAACCATCAAGGGTTCCGGCAGTGCGTCATGGGTGTGGCCGCAAAGAATCACGTCGATGCCTTCGACTTGCGCAGCCATCTTCCGGTCTACATCAAAACCATTGTGGCTGAGGCACACGACGACATCTGCGCCTTCGCCGCGCACTTCGGCCACGACCTCCTTCATACGCTCTTCACGGATGCCGAAGCTCAGACCCGGGAACATCCATGACGGGTTGGCGATTGGCATGTAGGGGAATGCCTGACCGATGACCGCGACCTTGGCGCCGCCGCGTTCAAACATCTGGTAAGGCTCGTAGGCCGGCTCGTCCCATTCGTTGTCAAAGATGTTTGCGCCGAGGAAGGGAAAATCCAGCGCCTCGACGATCTCGTTCACCCGGTCGATGCCCAACGTGAATTCCCAGTGCGAGGTCATGGCATCGGGCTTCAGCAGATCCATGACATTGACCACATCCTGCCCGGCGGTCTGCTGGGCGGTGTACGAGCCATGCCAGGTGTCGCCGCCGTCTAGCAGCAATGCCTCGGGGCGTTCGGCGCGGATAGCATTGATGACCGTCGCGACCCGATCCATGCCGCCCATCCGGCCATAGCCCTTGGCCAGCGAGACAAAATCCTGATGCGTCAGCGCGTAAGCTTCAGCGGACCCCGGCGCGATGTTGTAGAGCTTGAGGAAATCTGCGCCTGTGATGTGTGGCGGCTGGCCCGCGGCGATACCCATCCCGATGTTGATCTCGGGTTCGCGAAAATAGACGGGCTTTAGCTGGGCGTGCAGGTCGGTGATGTGGATCAGCGTGACGTTGCCAAGCGGATCAAACTCCAGAAGCTGGTCCTGTGTAAGGGTCTGTTGTGCGGCAAGCCGACCCCATTGGCCGAAGCCGGAGGCACCGACGATCGCGGATGCGGCCATCGAGGCCTGCAGGAAATCACGCCGAGAGATCATTGTGCGACTCCGTTGTTCCAGACAAGCCAATAGCGTTCACCGCAAACGGGTGCTTCGGCCTGAACTCTCAAAAAGGGCAAAACGAATAGGCGCGCCCAGGGAAGGGCGCGCCGGGTATCAGTTCCGAACGGACGGCGACTCGATTCCAAGACCTGCGCCACGATGGGTCAGGTATGCTTCCAGCGCGACGAATTCGTCCGAACCGCGTTTGAACGGCGTCGCACGGATGTTCTTCATGCAGCCCGAGAACCGGCGATGCAGCGAGCCAAGCCCCTGCCATTTGAACCGGTAGGTCGGGAAGCCGTTGATGTTACCCTGGCTCAGGTGGTCGGCTCGGATCATGTTGCCGTTGTTGTCCTCGTGGCAATTTGCGCACGACATATCAAGCTGGCCAACGCGGGTGTAGTAAAGGTCTTTGCCCTTCTCGATCCATTCGGCCATCGGCCCGTCGGTCTGCACATTCATGGGCATCCCGCGCGATTGCATGCCGATCAGCGCAGTCATGGCCAGCATCTCTGCGCTTTCCCACTTCCATGGATCGGCGCCCTGATGCTCGGCGATGGACGCATTTATAATATGCTCCATGCTTTCAGGCTTGCCTTTGGCCTCGTTCCAGCGCGGCATGCCCGCTCGGAAGCCCTTCATGCTTTCGACTCCGCCATGGCAGTCGGCACAAGACTTGTTGGAAGAGCCCGCCGGGGTGTCCCACAGCTCGATCCCGTACTCGACCGAAACCATGGCCGGATTCTCGAAATCGTCGAGCTGCAGGCTTTGAGTTTCATCAGACCGGTACCGCCAGCCGGAATACAACGTGTCCAGCGGATGGCCTTCGGGCGCCTTGACCTCGGTTACGATCTCGACACCTTCGATCACCAGCTTGTCATCGTCAGGGCCGGGACCTGCCAGAGCAACAGCGGCGACCGCTGCGGTCGCAAGCGCCCCTGTGATTGCATACTTCATGTTCTTCCTCCCTCAGCCATCCACTCTTCAGGCGGCTTTGATGGCTTTTTCCACGTCGTACACGGTGCCGTCATCATCGGTCCATTCGAACCGCATCGTGCCAGCGCCCGGAACTGTCAGGTCGAACTCGAAATAGGGGTTCGCTGAGACGGCCGGATCGATGTCGACATTCACAACTTCTTCGCCTTCGAACTTGGCAACGAACTTGTTAATGATCTTGCGTGGGATCAGTTCGCCTGTCTTCCGGTCCTTGCGCTGGCCGGATT
>JBGCFK010000443.1:0-4405 GCA_045106875.1 Paracoccaceae bacterium
CAAAGAACGCCCATTCCGCGTTCTCCATCAGCAATCGCGCCAAAGCTGCCTCCCTCAGAAAGCAACTTTGAATCAGAAATCAGACGATTTGGGAATCCAGTTTGTCAACAGAACCTAGGGTTGCGCGCACCCTGTGTCATCATGCGTATTCCAGAACAATCGATCAGCCTTGGGTGACGCCAACCACCTCCTCCGAAGCATCAACTTTGATCGCTGCTATCCGAAGATCAGTGTTCTGATCCGGCATGCCGGGATGGGTAAGAGCTTGTCCGAAAATACCTCCCGCCGCTTGCCAGTGTAGGGGCTCTGGACTATCAAGGGGCGCGTTCGCTGGTGCGGGTATGGGTGTCATGGAAATCGAGAAGACAACGCATGGCGGTGTCCTAATATTGATGACGCGCCGCTCCGATGCCTATCGCGACTTCTTCTCGGAAAGCTGGAACCGCAAAGCGGTGGTCAATGTCGATACGTTGACCTATGCGGCGCGCCTGGACGACAAACCCTGGGGGCGCGCTTTGCTTGACCGCAATGGCCTCGGCAAACGGTTAAGCGCAGGATGAGGTTCGGCCCGCTCGAGGAATTGGCGGTTGGGCGCGACAACAATTTCAACCTGTTGCGCATGCTAGCGGCCACAGGCGTACTGGTCAGCCATGCCTATCCGATCACACTCGGCCCTGGGGCGTTGCAACCCTTTCAGGCTGCGCTGGGTGGCGTCACGCTGGGATCCATCTGCGTATATGTCTTCTTCGCCATATCGGGCTTTTTCATTGCGCAAAGCTTTGATCGCACGCGCAGCAGGATGGATTTCTTGCGCGCCAGGGCGCTGAGACTCTTTCCGGCGCTATTAGTGGTGCTGTTGGTGACAGTGATCGTCGCGGGACTCTGGCTGACGACTGTCCTCCCGGGTACCTATTGGGCGGCTGTCCCGGAATACATGATCCGCAACCTGACGCTCTTCAAGCTGCAGTTCGAGCTGCCGGGCGTCTTTGAGGCGGTCCCTTACGGCCCGCCGATCAATGGCTCGCTCTGGACGCTGAACTATGAGGTGCTCTGCTATGCGGGCGTTTTCCTGATCGGGGTTCTGGGCCTGCTGCGCAAACCTGGCGTGATGGCGGCGATTATGGCGGTCATCGTGCTGGCCTATGCGGTGGTCATGATGATCCAGCCGCATCCCAGACTGGTCAGCCTGGCCGACCTAGGCCTGCCCTTTGCCATCGGGACGGCGCTTTATGTCTGGCGCTCATGGATCGTACTGGATCTGCGGGTGGCGTTAGTGCTGGGGCTGGCCGCGCTGGTGTTGCGCATGGGCGGTGGCGATCAGGTATGGGCCATGGCGCTCTTCAAGCCAGTTTTCGTATTGTGGCTGTCTTATACAATCTTCCTGGCCGGGTATTGGCGCACGCCGACGCTGTTAGCTTATAATCGGCTGGGGGACTATTCCTACGGGGTCTACATCTACGCGTTCCCATTGCAGCAACTGATGGCGCATCTGGGCCTGCAGACGCCGATGGCCAACATGGCGGCGGCCTTTGCCGCGACGCTGCCGTGCGCAGTGCTGTCATGGCACTTGGTCGAGGGACCGGCCCTTAAGCTCAAGCGCCGCCGCCAGGCGATTGATCTGACCGAGGTCCAGCGGTGAAGACGTTGCGCGACCTCTTCCCGCTCATCTGAGCCATTGGGCGATCCCTAATTCTCAACTGTGAACTGTGTTGCGGGCATTCCGATGCGGGGTGTTTATTCATCATCTGATGGCTCCGGTTATGGCTTGGCGATTGCGACCTAACACCGAAGCGGGCGCACAATCTTCTGAGAGCTCACAGATATCAGGGATAAGATCACCAAATTGGGAAGGCCTGTATCGAGACACTGTGTGGGAGTACTATGAAAAGGTTGTGTATATGATATAAAAGCACAAACTTAGGGGCTAAGTATTTTCGTGGGTATGGATCAATGGTGAATACACTGGAAGCGCGGACCGCATCCAGGGGTCGTAGGGACCGGTTTGAATTTTCGTTCATTAATATGGGCGTGCTGTGGTTCGTGCTGGCTCTTGCCGGGGGGGTCGCCGTTTTCTGGCTGGGCTTCGACTCGCTGGCTAACGCCTGGCTGGCGCCGGAATACAGTCATGGCCCGCTGATCCCGATTTTGTCTCTCTACCTGTTCCTGCGCCAACTCAAGACGGCGCCACCCATCGAGGGACCCATCCGCGACCGCTGGACAGGGGTCGCGCTCTTGATACTGACGCTGGGCGTCGCGATGATCGGCAATCTGGCGCGTATTCCTGATATCGTCACCTACGCAATGATCCTGTGGGCCTACGCCCTTTTGCTGATCGGCTTCGGCTGGCGCCATGGTCGGCAATTTTGGCCGCCTGTCGTGCATTTGGTCTTCATGTTGCCGTTGCCGGCGTTCATCTATTGGAAGCTATCGATCCAACTCCAGTTTTTCGCCTCCGAGATTGGGGTCTGGCTGGTCCAGCTTGCGGGCATCCCGGTATATCTGGACGGAAACATCATCGATCTGGGCATCTACAAGCTGCATGTGGCAGAGGCCTGTTCAGGCCTGCGTTATCTGTTCCCGATCATGAGCTTCAGCTATATCTTCGCGGTGCTTTATCAGGGGCCGACTTGGCACAAGGCCCTGCTGCTGCTGGCCGCCGCCCCGATCGCGATTCTGATGAACTCGGTCCGGATTGGGATCATCGGTATGATGGTCGACAGCTATGGCATCGAGTCAGCCGAAGGTTTCATGCACTTCTTTGAGGGCTGGGTGATCTTCCTGTCCTGCATCGCGCTTCTGTTCGGCCTGGCGCGGTTGCTGCAGTGGCTGGCGCGTGACCACCGCCCGTTTCACGTCGCACTGGACCTCGACACCTCAGGACTCGGCCCGCAGATGGCGCGCGTCTTCAATATTCGCACCTGGGCGCCGCTGGTTGTTGGCGCACTGTTAACGCTAGGCGTCGGCGTGGCCTGGCACGCAACGCCGACGCAGGACGTGGCCGAAGTCGAGCGCAAGCCGCTGGTGCTATTCCCGCGCGATCTTGGCGGCTGGCAAGCTGGTCTTTCGCGCAAGCTGGACATCGAAGTCGAGCGCATTCTTGGTGCAGATGATTACCTGAATACCACCTTCACCCGGCCTGGTAGCAATGTGCCGGTGGATCTTCTTGTTACTTATTACCACAAGCAGACCGAAGGACAGGGCATCCACTCACCTGAGGTTTGCATACCCGCTGGCGGCTGGGAGATGTCGTCGATCTCGCAGGTCGAGGTTCCCGTGGAAACTGCGGCTGGTGGCCAAACGATAGCGGTGCCAGTAAACCGGGCGGTCATCCAGAAGGGTCTCGACACTCAGTTGGTTTATTACTGGTTCGAACAGCGTGGCCGACGCATGACCTCGAACTATTACGCCAAAGCGGTGACGGTTCTGGACGGTGTGATGCTAGGCCGGACAGATGGCGGGCTGGTGCGCCTGATCACTCCGATCCTCCCGGGCGACGGGGGCGAAGAGGCTGCGGAGGCTCGGTTGAAAGGCTTCCTGGGCGAACTTCTGCCAGTTCTGCCTGAGTTTGTGCCGGATCAGCCCGATGCGCTTTAGAGGCGCGTGGCTTTGGGCCGGATAACAGGGTCAGTGTAGACGTCGGGGTATGTCAGGCAGCTTTGGTTTAGTGTCTGGCACTGAGGTCAGGGACCATTATGCCGCGGAAAAGCGGTCTGAATTCAGCCTAAATTAAGCTATACGAATAACAACTTAGGTGGGTTTTGCTCTGCTAGAGCAGCGACTGTGGTACAAGAGGGTATAATTTTGGCGTGTAGGTTGTTCTTTCGCAAGCCGCGGTCTGAGGCGAGTTTCCCTGATCCAGACATGCCCCTATCCGGGGGCCTCACGCCGGTCTCCGACGCACCTGATGACCGGACCGGGCTGACGGCACATGCTATGGCCTGTGCCGAAGATCATCGCGTAAACACCAGAGATATGCTGCGCGGCGTGCTCACCAGTGTGCGCAAACGCGGGCCCTACAGTTTGTTCGACTTTTCGAAACTGTCGCCACGTCTAGTCGGCGATATTGGTTAAGGCGGACCGGACGACAATGGAACTAGGGATTGATATCAAGGCCTATGTGCGTGGCGTGCTACGTCGTTGGTGGCTGGTAGTCGCGATATTTGTCGTGGGCGCCGCAGCGGCGATCATCGTTGCGACGAAACTACCGGCGACATATGAATCGACCGCGCGTATTCTGGTGGAAAGCCAACAAATCCCTGACGATCTGGCGCGCTCGACCGTGACAGCCAGCGCCGCCGAACGGCTGCAGATTATCCAGCAGCGCCTTATGACCCGTCGCAACCTACTCGAAATTATCGAGCTTCTCGATCTGTTCGCGGACCGTGACGACATGAGCCTGACCGAA
>JBGCFK010000444.1:0-12713 GCA_045106875.1 Paracoccaceae bacterium
TTCGTTGCACTATCGCTCAGCCGGTTGGCAAGAACACACCCTGCGGAGCCAGCCCCGACAATGATGTAGTCATAGCTCATCTGCCCGCCCCGCATGGTTGTTCGAGGTTCGGAGCGCTACCAAAACTGCCATTCCGGCCACGCAGCAGCTCCCTTCCCGGAACCACAGCATGGCAAGGTGTCAGTCTATTGCAATTCCAGCCTGCCTTGCGGTCGGACAGAAATGAGACTTTGGCACCATATTGCAAAGATCGGTTACAGGTGCCTTGAGAAAGTCAGGCTGCGCGTTCCTGACCCAAATGGACCAACGCCTCAGAGATGCGTTCAATGGGCATCTCTTGCTCCACCGCTCCGACCTGTTTGGCAACGCGCGACATACCGTAGACCACGCACGTGCCTTCATCCTGACCAATAGTTCGGGCACCAGCCTCTCGCATCGTCTTGAGCCCCTGGGCACCGTCATCCCCCATGCCCGTCATGATCACACCGACAGCGTTGCTACCAGCATACTTGGCCATCGACCTGAACAGAACATCGACTGACGGTCTGTGCCGGCTGACCAACGGCCCATCGGTTACCCGCACTCCGTACTCGGCACCACTTCGCGTAAGCGTCAAATGGTGGTTGCCCGGTGCAATCAGGGCTTGTCCACGAAGCGCCCGGTCCCCGTCCCGTGCCTCTTTCACGGAAATCTGGCATTCTTCATCCAGTCTCTTCGCGAAAGCAGCTGTAAAGTGCTCCGGCATATGCTGGACAATCACGATAGGGGGCGAGAATGGCGGCAGCGAAGTAAGCACATGCCGCAAGGCTTCTGTTCCACCTGTCGAAGCACCGATTGCCACGATGGTTTGAGTTGTTTTGTACATTGCTGCACTGGGCCCGGCGCCGCCGGTGTTGGCTCTTGGTGCGGCAACAGTGCGCGGCGCTGCGCCTCGCCGGACACCAAGCCTAGCTTGCGACGCGCCAAGGATCTTGTCTTGGATCACAATGGCGGACTCTTCCAGAAATTTCTTGGTCCCGACGGCGGGCTTCTGGACGATATCCACCGCGCCAGCATCCATGGCTGCCATCATGGTTTTCGTGCCCTCACCCACCAGTGAGGAGCAAATTACGACTGGAATCGGTTTCTGAGCCATCAGTCGGCGCAGAAAGGTAATCCCATCCATGCGCGGCATCTCGACATCGAGAGTGATCACATCGGGCACTTCGTCCTTTATTCTTTGTGCAGCCTCGAACGGATCGTTGGCAGTGGCCATCACTTCAAGATGGGGACTGCGATTTATAAGTTGGCTAAGTGTTTCGCGCACAACTGCAGAATCGTCCACGATCAAGACCCGACATTTTCGATTCCGCGACATTAGCGTTCCTTCCTGTAAATTGTCGGCTTGATAACAGTTAAACCCAGCGACCTTGCGTGGGCTGTCTCGCTGTGGCCGGTCAAAAGGATACCTCCAGGCCTCAACCTACTGAGCACGTTTCGTGTAACGGCAACCTGCGTATCTTCATCAAAGTAGATCAGAACGTTGCGGAGAAATGCGATGTCTGCATCGATGTTTGCCAATGAACTGGCTTTCGTCAGGCTGGCGAGACGCCAATCGGTCCTGTCTCTCAGGTTTGGCACAATTCGGTATCGATCATCTTCCGAGCGCGAACTCAGGAGACATTGACTCCGCAACTCCTGAGGGATGCCGACAATATCAGGCTTCGTGTAGACCCCTAGCCTCGCCTGAGCGACCACTTTGGACGAGATATCTGTCCCGATGCCGCGGTAGCGAAAGCCAGAGAAATCCATGGCCGCACGCTGTGCACATATCATTGCCGAGTAGAGTTCCTGGCCGGTAGAGGAAGCTGCGCTCCAGATCACCAGATCCCTGCTCTTGCCCGCTCCAGCATTCCAGAGCTCTGAGAAACCTTCGGACCACAACCAATCAAAATGGCCCCTCTCCCGAAAGAAGCTCGTAGTGTGCGTCGTGATTGCTTCCACAAAACTCCGCACAAGCTGGTTAGAGCCTCCCTGCTCCAGGAGGTCACAAAGCGCATCGAAACTATTGATCCCCGCGCTATCCATGAGCTTTGAAAGCCGGGAAACCAGAAATTCTGTCTTCTCAGCGCCCAGTTCAATCCCTGCTTCACGGTCGGCGATTTTGGCCAACCGAGAAATTTCACGAGACGATGGAGACGTATTCCGGACAACCGGTTTGAAAGCAGGTTCTGCCAATGGCTCAACTCACATAAAAGCGGGATCAAGGCTCGGCACATCTCCGCAGCCGAAGACACGGTCCAGATTGAGGAGCAATATGAGAAGCCCTGCATGACGGGCAAAGCCTCCGAGCAGTTCCGAGTCCCAGTTGGAACCCACAACAGTCGGTGGGCTTTCCAGTTCTTCCTGCCAGATCTGAGTGACATCACGAACTCTGTCTGCCAACACACCAACCGGACGGACAGCACCATCAGCCACAATCTCGAATACAATAATCCGAGTTTCTTCACAGTCATCCTGTCGAGGCAGCCCCAAACGCGAGCCCATGTCCACAATCGGGATACTCTCGCCTCGTATATCCACAACACCTTCAATCTCGTGAGGGGTGTTGGGCAGTCGGCTTATCGATACAGTATCCAGAATTTCCCGAACGTGATGCACCTGAACACCTAGGACCTGCCCACCAAGGTCAAAAGTCACGTATGTTCCCGCTGTTGCTGTAACATCAGCCAGATCGCGAGGGTTGTATTCTTCGGTCTCAAGCATGTCGTTCATCCTTGGTAAGCTTGGAATTCGTCATCCGAAATCTCGTCTACGCCCAGATCCAGCTCGAACCCGCCCAGATCTTCGACTTCACCCGCTCCGACGTTCAGATCGGCTTGCGTGTTCGAGGTGGCATGTGTCTGCAGTTGAGTTTGGCCGCTGCTCACAGGGCCCGTGCTCACAGGGTCCGTCTTCGGATCAGTGGAAGCCGACTTGCTGGTTGCTGACACTGTGGAACTTGCGGCCTTCGCATCGGGCATTGCGGCGTCGCGCACAGGTTTTGGCGTACTTTTTGCGATCTTTGCCTCAGCTTTTGCCGGAGGTTGACTTTGCACTGCGGGAGGTCCGGAAAGTTCGTGGATCGAACCTGCCATCGCTGCTGATACTTCAACACGTTTGTCATTTCTATTTGTCTTGAAGTGACCCACTGCCTCTCCCAAACGAACAGCCCGGCTTGCCAATTTGTCCGAAGTTTCAGCAGCTTCATCTGCAGCTGCAGCGTTATTCTGAATAGCGGAATCCAGATCACGGATCGCTTGGTTGATCTGCTCAGCGCCAATGTTCTGCTCCCGCGCAGACGCTGAAATTTCCTGAACCAGATCCGCCGTCCGTTGAATGTTCGGAACAAGCTGTTGCAACATTCGTCCTGCATCAGTTGAAACTGAAACTGTCTCTTGTGAGAGGGCTCCGATCTCTTGGGCAGCTTCCTGGCTACGTTCAGCGAGTTTACGCACCTCGGACGCAACGACTGCGAAACCTTTGCCGTGCTCGCCAGCACGCGCCGCCTCAACAGCAGCGTTGAGGGCAAGCAAGTCAGTCTGCCGCGCAATTTCTTGTACGATCGTGATCTTTTCCGCGATCGTCTTCATCGCCTCCACGGCCTTCTCAACCGTTTCGCCGGATTTCTGCGCTTCACCTGCAGATTGAGTTGCCATCTTCTCTGTCTGAAGAGCATTGTCTGCAGATGTGCTGATGTTTGCTGTCATCTCTTCGATGGCTGCCGCGGCTTGCTGTGCCGCCATAGCCTGTTGCCGCGCGCCGTCGCTGAGTTTGTCTACGGTGATATTCATTTGCTGTGCGCTGTGAGAGACGCTTTCGGAATCACCTTGAACACGGCCAATCACGCTTTGGAGTTGTGCGACCATGCGTTCGACAGAACTTCCTACCTGATCCTCTGCGGAGACAGCTTTGAACTCGACCTGCAAGTTTCCACCCGAGATCGCCCCAATTACGTTTTGGTTGCGGCGCAGGTTCTCAACCATTTTTGCAAGAGAGTTCAGCAACGTCCCAATCTCGTCCTTGCGGGAGGTGCTAGGGTCAATATCGAGTTGGCCAGCCGATACAACGCGCGCAACCTCTACCGCTTTCGACAATCCGAGAGACAAAGAACGGGCAAGCAAAACTGCCAACAAAAGTCCGGCCAGAAGTGCGGCGATCGCCGTACCGAGCATTGTACGTTCAGCTGCCTGCGAACCCCGCTCGCTGGCCTCAAGCGATTTGTTGAAATCCACCTCGGACCTGTCGATGATCGATGACATCGCGCGATGCGCCGCCGAAAACAGCTCGGACTTCTTGCCGAGCATAGCCAACACCTGACCCTTGTCGTTTGTCTTGAGCGCTTGCGTCACCTGTTCGACCACATCGACGTAGGAAGTCCAAAGCGGCTCAATGGCGTCAATCGCCGCCATTGTCGTCGCTACCGCTTCGCTCTTCGCCGTGGTTATCTGTGACATGAACTCCGCACGAAGAGCAGCAATCTGCAATGCGTAATGTTCAATCTCAGCGTCATCGACAGAGAGGCTCATTGCGGCCTCAGCATCGCGGATGCCCGATAAGTTCGAGCTAGCAAGGGCCAACGCCACCATCATCTCACCCGTGGCATTCATTTCCACTGCGGTCTGCGCCGTAGTGGTCAACTGAGACGACACAGCATCGTACGCCTCCTTGCCCTCGGTGCTAAAAAGCCTTTGTCCGGCAAGGTTAGACCTAGACCGCGCCGCTTCTCGTAGGCTACGCTCGAATGCTATAATTTCTGCCCAATTCCGGGCAAAAACAGCATCCAGTTGCGCGTAGTCTTCCGACAACACCTCCCTCAACTGTCTGTGAGAGGTTTCAATTTCGCGCAACCCTTCGTCCACACTATCGAAAGCTGCAGCCGTACGGTTCGAGTCAGAGAAAGCGGTCCCGTCATCGAGGTATACTTGAACCTGACCCTCCACCTCGCTGATATGCGCTGCGATTTCGACGGACAGGCGGAGCTGCTCCATCGCCGAACTGGCGAGCTTCGTGCTGGAGTCGCTCACTCGGCTGACACCATAGTAGCCGATTGCCGAACTACCGACTGCAAGCAGCATCATTATGCTCAGGCTGGCTATGATCCGAAACTTGAAACTTAATCGCATTGCATGTCCTTTTTTGAATCTGTTCTGGGATCAAGCTGCGATTCTTGGGCGGAAAATTGTTTCTTTATTCAAAAAAATCAAAAGGCCCTTATCCTTCTGCGCAATGCCGCGGATGAATTCTGGTGGCCATTTCATGCCAAGCTCAGGGGCTGGTTGAATTTTGGATTCTTCTATCTCGATCACTTCGTGCACGCTATCTGCAATCACAGCAAATTTCGTCCGGTCCTCTCCGTCTTCTGTCTCGAGCACAATGAACCGGGTGTCTGCCGTTTGCTCCTTTCGGCTGAGGCTGAGTCGGTATTGCAAATCAAGGACTGGAACGACTGCTCCGCGAGCATTTATCAGACCGGGTGCGAATGGGTCAGCGTTTGGTACGATGGTCAACGGAAGGGGGTCGATTACTTCGTGGACATTCGCAACCTCGACCGCGAACCGCTCTCCTTGCAGTTCAAAAGTCAGGGCCATGAACGAACCGCCATCTGCGCCCGATTGATCCGTATCATGGATTGCTTGCTGCTCGGTCATTACGCTGCCTCACGGGTTTGAGTTCCAAAGCTCTTAACAAGAGCGGCGGGGTCAATGATGAGGGCGACGGAGCCATCACCCAGAATTGTACAGCCCGCGAGGCCCTCGACGCCCCGGTGGAACGCACTGAGCGACTTGATCACCGTTTGATGCTGGCCAATAACGTCATCGACCATTAATCCAACCCGACGTCCATCTGCGTTCACGATCACGATACGGTTGCGCTGCTCGTCCTTGTCGAAGTTGAAAACCTCGCCAAGATTGATGAAGGGCACCAATTCTTCGCGAATATTTATGATTGAACGCTGGCGGTCTGAATTGATCTCATCGGTTGTCAGTTCGACGCACTCCTCTACGCTGGCGAGCGGCAGAACGAAGTTCCCATCGCTGACCCGTACGAGAAGCCCATCGATAATCGCGAGCGTCAGCGGCAGACGCAGCGTTACGCCGGTCCCTTTGCCACGTTCGGATCGCACTTCAACCGCTCCACGCAGATCTTCAATGAAGTTTCGAACAGCATCCATTCCGACGCCGCGCCCTGAGACGCTGGACACCTGATCAGCAGTTGAAAAACCGGGTGCGAAAATCAATTGATTTATCGCGTCGTCGGACATTTCAGAATCGGACTCGATCAGTCCTCGTTCAATTGCTTTTTCACGGATCTTGTCGGTATTCAGACCACCACCATCATCGTGGACCGATATATGGACTTCACCGCCAGTTTGACGCGCCACCATACGCAAAGATGCTTCAGCCGTCTTGCCAGCTGCCAAACGCGCACTCTCGTCTTCGATGCCATGATCCATCGAGTTCCGGATGATGTGCACGAGCGGTTCGGAGAGCCTGTCGATGATGTTCTTATCCAGCTCAGTTTCACCACCCTCTGTAATGAGCGTCACTGACTTACCGAGTTCGGATGCGAGATCCCGCACAACTCTGCGGAACTTTCCAAAGACGCCGCCAATGGGCAGCATGCGTATTGAGAGTGTGGCATCGCGCATGCCAGTGACAAGACGCTCGATCTCCTCCGCTGCACTTGCAAGAGCACCTTCGCCAACGCGTTCTGAGATCCGGTTGAGGCGTGCCTGGGCAATAACAAGTTCTCCCAGCTGATCCATGAGTTCATCCAGTCGGTAGGCTTGCACCCGAACCGATTCCTGCCCCGCAGATGAACTTGCCTTGGCAGGCCGCGCAGCAGCTTTGGCATTTTCTCCAGGTGGAGGGCTGGCCTCTGTTTTTCCCGGGACGTCCATCGCGGTCTCTTCATGTTCATCCAGCTGTTCAGCAATGACGGTCTCTTCCGTGAATTCGATCTCACCATCATCGAAGAACAAGAAAATTTGGTCGACCCGGTCTCGGCTTTCGTTGGTCTCCAAACGAAAACGCCAAGCCAGATAACTCGCAGTTGCGTCCATTTCCTCAAGGGCGGGAACCTGGTCCGAGACGACGGTTGCTGTGCATTCCCCAAGCTCGGATAGCTCATGCACCACCAGATCCGGCCGCATTCCGTTGCGCAGCGCGGACGGCTCTGGACGGAAGAAGATATTGAAGACATGCATGCCCGCTGCTTCGGGCTTGTCGGCTGTTGCACTCTCCGGCGCTGCATCGGACACTGTGGCACCTGTACCGTTGTAGATCTCGATCCGGCCTAGCAAATCAGTATGGATCTGCGACGCAGTAAGCTGAGCCGAGGCGGCCTCGTCCTGCCCAGCCTCAAGCAAAGCGGAGATGTGATCACGGGAGCCAAGAGAAATGTCGATCAGTTCCTGCGTGACAGTCGTACTACCGGCACGCACACTTTCGAAGGCATTCTCGAGGTGATGAACGAACTTCGCCAGTGCCGAGAAACCGAACATCTCGCCCGAGCCCTTAATCGTGTGAAGCGCCCGGAAAACTGTGTCGATCATCGGCCGGTTTTCGGGATCGTCCTCAAGCTCCAACAGGTTCTCTTCAAGCGACTCCAGAATATCGCTGGCTTCCTGGCGAAAGGTATCTGCTGGGTTACTCATAATACATGGCCTCGTGGTTGGCTGTCTATCTGGACAGACCAGACCTAACCACGTGACCCTAAAGGAGCGTTTAACGGTCGCGGCCTTTTGGGGCAGGTTTCCCTCTTCCAAGAAAATCGTTAGGGTCGCTTTCATGAGAATGGTCGTACGCATGATCCTCGGGCTTGGCGTGTTCGGTGTTGCGGCCTGCAGCTCCGACGAAAAACTCGACCGTCCAGTTTTTGAGCGCCCCGAAACCGCCGTGGAGTACACAGTCAACCTGACAGGTCTGCCCAATGAGGAAATCACCGACCTCGCCAGCGAATCGCTTGCGGTCTATCGACAGCAGGACGACGGCGCGCAGAGCCTCGCATTCCTGCGCCGTCGGGCCGAGGGCGACAAAGCGCTGATCTCGCGAATTTTGCGCTCGCGCGGCTACTATCAGAGCAAGGTCGATCTTGAACTGTCGCCAGCCGAAGGGGATCAACCCGCGGCAGTGGCTTTCAGTGTCGATCCGGGGCCGCCCTTTACGCTGACGGGACATGACTTTGCTCTGGACGATCCGTCCGGCAGCGCTTCGATTCCGGATGCCCGCGCCTTGGGATCACCGGTTGGCGGGCAGGCAGTTGCCTCGGGCATCGTTGATGCCGAAACCGCCGCCGTGGACCGCCTGCAGCGCGAAGGATTTCCCTACGCGGACAAAGGCAAACGGAGGGCTGTGGCAGATCTGGAGGCAAGCACCATAGAGGTCAGCACCCCGATCTCTACCGGTCCTGCAGCCGTTTTTGGAGAACTGACCTTTGAGGGGCTCGAGGACGTGCGACAGCGCTATCTGCTGACATATGTACCTTGGGAAATCGGCGCCCCATTTGACCGCACACAACTGCGTGACTATCAGCGTGCGCTTCTCGGCACCGACTTGTTCGACAGTGTTCGGGTCACGCCGCCAAAGGAGCCGCCGGACAATCCGGGGCCAGTTCCGTTGCCTGTGACCGTCACCGCGGAGGAGCGTCCCTTCCGAACAGTCTCGGCCGGTTTGCGGTTCAACACGGACGATGGGCCAACCGTGACAGCGGGGTTCGCACATCGCAACCTGTTCGGCGAAAACGAGACTATCACGCTCGAGGCCGAGATCGGCATTCCCATTCAGACCTTCGGGATAGGCTATCGCGAACCTCAGTACATGCGGCCAGGGCAGGATCTTCTTGGCACGTTCGCGGTGACCCGCGAAGAAGACGACGCATTCGATCAATTGACCGTTACGTCAACATTGGGGCTTGAACGGCAGATCACGCCGCGATGGCGGATCGGCGCAGGGTTGCTTGCCGAAGCCAGCCAGATCTCGGATGATGGCGAAGATACGACTGTCTTCCTGGGCGGTTTCCCTGTGTTTGCTGCGTATGACGGGGCGGACGATGCGCTGGACCCGACTGAGGGCGCCCGGCTCCGGCTTGAACTCACGCCCTATGCGGGGATCTTTGACAACCAGTTCGCCACTTTCTTCTCGGCGGACACGACCGGGTCGGTCTACTACGATGTGACTGGCGAGAAGAAATACATCCTTGCAGGGCGCGGACGACTGGCCTCGATCCTTGCGCCTGATGTGACGGACGTGCCGCAAACCAGGCGACTCTATGCAGGCGGCGGCGGCTCGGTTCGGGGGTACGCCCAGCGGTTTATTGGCCCGCTGGATGCCAGCAACGATCCAACAGGGGGGCTGTCCGCTTTGGAACTGGGGCTGGAAGCGCGTGCCAAGCTGTATGGCGACTTGGGCGGTGTGTTGTTTGTGGACGCAGGATCGGTCTCGGAAGAGACGTTCCCGACCTTTGACGAGGGCGTGCAGTTCGCGGGTGGATTCGGCATCCGCTACTACTCCCCTGCGGGGCCAATCCGCGTGGATGTGGCTGTCCCCTTGAACCCGCGCGACGCGGACGATGCATTCCAGTTCTACTTCTCTATCGGGCAGGCCTTCTGATGCGTCGGATCACAATGTCTCTGGCTTTGGTTCTGGTTCTGCTGGCAGCACCTGCATGGGCCTTCTTCTCACTCTCGGGCTTCCAGAATTCGATGATCGAGTTTCTGATCGACAAGCTGTCCTCCGAGGGTGAGTTTGAGATCACGGTCGAGGAAGTGGCCGAAAACTCAGATGGCGAGAGTCTGCTGCGCGGGCTATCGATCGCTGATTCGGAAGGTGTCTGGTTCACCGCCGAAACCATGGATTTTGCGTGGAACCCCTCTCGGCTGCTGCGCGGCGAAGTCGAGTTCTCCCGTCTTCGCATGTCTGGCGTGCGCGTCGCGCGGTCGCCCGTTCTACCAGCGGCAGAACCCGAGCCTGCGGATCCGGATGCGCCGCTGATCCCCAAGATAACATGGCCGCGCAGTCCGTTGACGCTACGTGTCGAGGGACTTGCGCTGACGGATGTCCAGATCGCACAGCCTCTGTTCGGCCATGCCCTTGCGTTCGATGCCACAGGTTCCGCACAGGACGAGGGAGACATCCAGTCCGTTGCGCTGGACCTGAAGCGTTCGGACCAGACCGAAGGCCGCATTCAGCTGAGCTATGCACGAAACTTCGCAGACAACACGCTCAAGCTTGATCTGGATGCCGAGGAGGACGCTGGCGGCCTGATTGCAGCGATCTCGGGGTTGCCCGAGGATGCGGCCTCTCGCCTTGCGTTGCGTGCGGATGGCCCTCCAGAAGACTGGCGGGCCGAACTGACCCTGGATCTGGCCGAAACGATTGCCATGGGCGGCAGTGCAACCATTGCCTATCAGGGTCCGCTGAAAATCGACGCTGAACTGAACGCACGACCTGGACCACAGCTTGACCCTCAGCTTGCCGCATTGCTGGGCACGGAAGCGGATCTGGTGGCCAAGGTCACGGAAGGCGCGGACGGTATTATCGAGATTGAAGAGGGGCGGATCACTTCGCCGGACCTGAACGTTACCGCCGCGGGCACCTATAGTCGCACCAACGGAGAGATGGACCTTGGTGTCGACGTCGATGCCGGGGGGGCTTTGGCAGACCCGATTGAAGGTGTTGCCTTCGGTGGAATGACCTTTGCAGGACAGATCCGAGGCGCGCCCGGCAATATAGCAGCGGATGGCGATCTGGTGCTGGATCGCCTTGCAACCCAGCCAGTCGATGTTGCCCGAGCCGAGCTGACCGTCGATGTCCGTCAATCCGCCAGCGGTGGTCCGACCATAACCGCGCTGGAAGTGGCAGGGCAAACCCGTGGGCTGCGGCTGGACCAGATCAGTGCAGAAGTCATAGGTGATGCAGATACCGAGATCCTCGCCGAGCTGACAGGCAGCGACCTGACACTGGACCATTTCTGGCTCGATTCTAACGTATTGCGGCTGGCGCTGTCCGGGACTGCAAACCTTGATACGCAGGAAGCTGAACTGGGTTTTGGCATAGCTGCACCGGACCTGGCACCTGTTGTGCAGCCTTACGGTGTCGATGCGACGGGCAATATCGAGGGGTCAGGACAACTTGTCCGCACCGGAGACGTGACCACGCTGACCTGGGACAGTGTCTTGACCGGGTTTGCCCATCCGGTCGGTGCAGCCGAGACCCTGAGTGCTTCGGGCGAGGTACGCCAGCAGGGCGGGACAATCGGGTTCAATCTGTTCGGTTCCGGTACAAGAATGCGTGTGGATCGGATAGGTCCAGACCTGCTGCCCGAGTCCATGTTCGAGGCCAAAGGTGTGCTGGAGAACGAGGCGTTGCGGATCGACGGTGCGGTTCTGCGCAGCCCGCTGGCGGATCTTGGCGTTTCGGGCGATGTCCAATTGTCCAACGGCGCTGCGCGCGTCGACTACAAGCTGGAGACCGCCGATCTCGAGCCTCTTGCCCGGCTTTATGACCAGCCTGCCGGTGGTGCGTTGAGTGCAACGGGAACGGCAACCTTGCCTGGGTCTGGCGGCTTTCCACGTGTGACGGGTGATTTGGCCGTCAACAGGCTGGCATGGGACGGTGTGCGTTATGGCCGCGTGGATGTGCGCCATGACGTCGAGGCATCGGCAAGCGCAAACGGTACGATCTCGATCTCGAACCAGGGTGGACCTTACGGCGTGGCGGCAGCCAGCACTCGGTTCAGCCTGAACCAACCCCGCTTGAGACTGGACGACTTTGACCTGCGCGCGCTTGGACTGAAAGCGACCGGAGCGATCGCGGTAAATCTGGACGGGCCACTCGCCGAGGGAAACATTGCGTTCAGGGCATCGGATCTGGCGGCTTTGCGCCGCGTGACTGGCGCAGATCTGGGTGGGCGTGCCAATGGCACGATCCGCCTTGCGACCAGCGGTGGACGCCAGAGCGCAAGCTTGGACCTGACGGCAAGCGGGCTGAGTTCAGGCGGGCTGCAGATCGGCGCGGCCCGCGCGAAGGCCGCGCTTTCGAACCTGCTGGGAACGCCGTCGGTGAATGCCACGATGAATGCTGAGAGTATTTCCACAGGCGGAGTTTCGCTGCGAACCCTCGATGCAAAAATCGGCGGGCCGCTCTCGGGACTGAACTTCGAGGCCAGCACGACGGGTGAAGTTGATGCTCGTCCGCTGACGGCCGAGATTGCCGGACGTGCAAATGCCACCGGTCAGACGATTACGGCTACGTTAGCCCGCGCTCGGGCGATGCTTGCAGATCAGGTGATCGCCCTGAATGCACCTTTGCGGATTGCATCGCGCGGTGGGACCTTGGGACTGAAAGGGCTGGATCTGTCGCTCCCTTCAAACGGCAACCTGACCGGAGATGTGACCAGTCATGGTGGACCTGTTTCGGGAGCACTCCGGCTCACGGCACCTGACCTGACATTCCTGAAGGATTTTGCCGACATCCCCTTGGCTCGCGGCGGAGTGACCGCAGCCTTGGACTTTGACACACGACGTAACCGGGCGACGGGAACGGTCACCGGACGGAATGTTGTGTTTGAAGGCATCGATGCGACAGGTGCGCTGGCATTGGACGCAACATTGGACTGGCAGGGTCGCTCGGCTGATGTCGCCGCGACTATTGCAGGAGATTTCGGCGATCCGCTTGAGATCCGCGCCAAAT
>JBGCFK010000445.1:0-11026 GCA_045106875.1 Paracoccaceae bacterium
CCTGGTCAGCCTTCGTCTTTGGTTCGACAGCAATCTCGATCACAGGATCGGGGAAGGTCATCGTTTCCAGAACAACCGGATTCTGCGGATCGCAGAGGGTGTCGCCCGTGGTCGTGTCCTTCATGCCGGCCAGCGCAATGATGTCGCCAGCGAACGCTTCTTCAATCGGCTCCTGGGTGTTCGAGTGCATCATCAGCATGCGGCCGATACGCTCTTTCTTGCCCTTGGTCGAGTTCAGCAGGTTGTCGCCCTTCTTGACCTGTCCCGAGTAGATCCGAGTAAAGGTCAGCGTACCAACGAACGGGTCGTTCATGATCTTGAATGCAAGGCCCGAGAACGGCTGATCGTCATTTGCGGAACGCGGGATGTCCCGAACTTCTTCCTCATCGCCCGGCTTGAAACCCATATAGGCTTCGACGTCCAGCGGTCCTGGAAGAAAGTCGATAACGGCGTTCAGCAGCGGTTGCACGCCTTTGTTCTTGAACGCCGAGCCTCCGAGAACGGGCACAAACGCCATCTCCAGAGTGCCCTTGCGGATCAGGCGTCGCAGCGTCTCGACATCAGGCTCATTGCCTTCGAGATATTGCTCCATCACGTCGTCGTCCATGTCGACGGCAAGCTCGATCATCGCGGAGCGCATCTCTTCGGCTTTGTCCTTGAGGCTGTCGCGAATGTCGCGTACGGCCCACGACGCGCCCAAATCCTCGCCCTCCCAGACCCATTCCTTCATGGTCAGCAGATCAATGGTGCCTTCCAGTTCGGTTTCCGACCCGATTGGCAGCTGAACCGGCATAGGCACAGCACCGGTACGATCCTGGATCATCTCGACGCAGTTAAAGAAGTCGGCGCCGATTTTGTCCATCTTGTTGACAAACACGATCCGCGGGACTTTGTAACGGTCCGCTTGACGCCAGACCGTTTCGGTCTGAGGCTCGACACCGGCATTGGCATCCAGAACGCACACGGCGCCATCAAGCACCGCCAGCGAACGCTCGACTTCGATTGTGAAGTCCACGTGGCCCGGTGTGTCGATGATGTTGAAGCGGTGCTTTTCGGTCTGATCGTTGTCGCCATCTTCTGTCCGCGACCAGAACGTGGTCGTCGCGGCGGAAGTGATGGTGATCCCCCGCTCCTGCTCCTGCTCCATCCAGTCCATGGTGGCAGCGCCGTCATGAACTTCCTTGAGCTTGTGCTCTTTGCCCGTGTAAAACAGGATGCGCTCGGTCATCGTTGTTTTGCCGGCATCGATGTGCGCCATGATGCCAAAGTTGCGGTAGCGCTCGAGGGGATATTCGCGGGCCATCTGTCTGTCCTCAGGTCCGTGGGTTACCAGCGATAATGGCTGAAAGCTTTGTTAGCTTCGGCCATCTTGTGGGTGTCTTCACGCTTTTTTACGGCGGTGCCACGATTGTTCGCAGCGTCCATAAGCTCGGCTGCGAGACGCTCTTCCATCGTGTTTTCGTTCCGGCCACGTGACGCGGTGATCAACCAACGCAGAGCCAATGCCTCGCGACGCTCGGGGCGCACCTCTACAGGCACCTGATAGGTCGCACCACCGACACGGCGCGAGCGCACCTCGACCGACGGCTTGATGTTCTCGAGTGCCTCGTGGAAGATCTCGACTGGCTCGCGGCGCATCTTCTCTTCGACACGGCCCATGGCACCATAGACGATGCTTTCGGCGGCCGACTTCTTGCCGTGATACATGAGGTTGTTCATGAACTTCGACAGAACCCGGTCACCGAATTTCGGATCCGGCAGAATTTCGCGCTTCTCGGCGCGGTGACGACGTGACATCTGCGCTTCTCCTTATTTAGGCCGCTTGGCGCCGTACTTGGACCGACGCTGTTTGCGGTCCTTGACGCCTTGGGTATCAAGCACACCGCGCAGGATGTGGTAGCGCACGCCGGGAAGATCCTTCACACGACCTCCACGGATCAGCACCACCGAGTGCTCCTGCAAGTTGTGACCCTCGCCGGGAATGTAGCTAATAACCTCGAACCCGTTGGTCAGACGTACCTTCGCGACCTTCCGCAGCGCCGAGTTCGGCTTCTTCGGTGTGGTCGTGTAAACACGAGTGCAAACCCCACGCTTCTGAGGGCAGGCCTGCAGGTGCATAGCCTTTTGTCGCTTCACTTTGGGCTGCCGGGGTTTCCGGATCAGCTGTTGGATCGTCGGCATGCGCCTATCCTTGTATTTCTCTCACAGTAGAAATGCGCCACCCCACAACTGAGACAACGCAATCCACCGAACGACCGGACTGGCTCATTCAGTGGAGGAATTCAGAGGACCAAGCCTTGCGACCGGGTCATGCAACAATGTTCTGTCAGGCTAACCTGTCAGCCGCTTCCATCCAGCAGACTCGCTAGTGTCACGGGATGGCGCGGAACATACGCATGGACCCCTATCCGGTCAAGGCTGAATTTGAAGGTTTTCTAAACGCGCCAGACAAGCGCTAAGGCCCTCAAAAATCGAGGAATTTTTTATACTCTGCCAACGCCATGCGCCAAGCTTCAAATGTGGCGTCCAGCGAGGCTCTTGGCAACCCGTCTGCCATGGCAACAGCGTGGTCAAGCGCCACACGTCCATCCTCTCGCAACCAGGCGCGACCGAACAATGCTTTCGCGTTCCAGGCGTCCAGATCTCCGAGATCGGGCGACCAGTCCTCGTTTTCAAATTCTGCCTGAAACAGAATCGTTTCGCACTTCCGACCAAGCCAGCACCCGTAAAAACTGATACGGTAAGGCGTTCCGTCGATCGCGCCTTCGATCGTTGGGTCGCGAAGGGAGTCGCGACCGACTTCAGCCGGGCCAAAGGCGCGCGCGGTGTGGACGATCTCCCATGGTTCGGGGGGAACCAAGGCTTCGTCCGCCTTCACAGCGTATGCCGAGAACAGCGCAAAGACTGCACTCCAGAGAGCCAATCGCCGTTGTGTATGAGAAATCGATATAAGCATTCTGTCCCACAGAAAGACAGGCGTGGCTTAACCGGCAGTTAACGGACCAAAAACAAAGACGGCCCCGAAGGGCCGCCTTTTAACTTCACAAAGACCAAAGTGGGCGTGATCTAGACCTCTGTTCAGAGAATTTCGTCAAACGCGCCGCCAGCACCGGCGGGTTCCGGCTCGCCTGCGGCAGCCGCGTTCTCCTCTTCGATCACTGCAAGCGCAGCACCAGCAGCCTCGGCAGCCGCCTGACGTTCAGCGATCACCTTACGGTCGCGATCCTGTGCTTCGATCTTGATCCGGGTCGTCGCGCCGCCCGTGCCTGCCGGGATCAACCGGCCCACGATGACGTTCTCCTTCAACCCGATCAGCCGGTCACGCTTGCCCTGCACCGAGGCTTCGGTGAGCACCCGCGTCGTCTCCTGGAACGAAGCTGCGGAGATGAACGAGCGCGTCTGAAGGGACGCCTTGGTGATGCCCAGCAGAACTGGCGCGCCCGACGCAACGCGCCGCCCTTCGGCCTCGGCCTTGGCGTTGATCTCATCGAGCTCGGACTTGTCGACCTGCTCGCCCTTCAGCAGCGTAGTCTCACCACCATCGGCGATCTCGACCTTCTGCAGCATCTGGCGGACGATCACCTCGATGTGCTTGTCATTGATCTTCACGCCTTGCAGACGATAGACCTCCTGCACCTCGTTGATCAGATAGGTGGCCAGCGCTTCGATTCCCATGATGGCGAGGATGTCATGGGGGGCTGGGTTGCCATCCATGATGTACTCGCCCTTCTGGATGACGTCGCCTTCCTGCACTCCGATATGTTTACCCTTCGGGATCAGATACTCTCGCGAATCGTCGCTACCATCATGCGGCTTGATCGAGATCCGGCGCTTGTTCTTGTAGTCCTTCTCGAAGTGCACGGTGCCATCGATTTCAGCGATGATCGCGTGGTCCTTCGGACGGCGTGCTTCGAACAATTCCGCCACGCGGGGGAGACCCCCTGTGATGTCTTTGGTCTTGGCGCCTTCACGTGGAATACGCGCAACCACAGTACCGGCGACGATCTCCTGACCGTCTTCGACAGAGAGGATCGCATCGACGGACATGAAGTAGTGGGCCGGATTACCGTTCTCCAGCTTGATCATCTCGCCATCCGAATCAACGATGGTGATTGCAGGCTTCAGCTCGTTGCCCTTGGGCGCAGTCCGCCAATCGGCCACGATCCGCTGCGAGATACCAGTCGCCTCATCGGTTTCCTCCCGCACAGTGGACCCGAGCACGAGGTCGACGAACTTCGCGACGCCGCCCTTTTCGGCGATGATCGGCAGCGTATAGGGATCCCATTCGGCCAGACGATCACCACGGGTCACGTCGGCACCCTCCTTGACCAGCAGCTTGGTGCCGTAAGCGAGCTTGTGGGCTGTGCGCTCGCGGCCCTGCTCGTCAACGATCTGGATCTGCATGGTGCGGCCCATCACGATCACGTCGCCATCCGAGTTGGTCAACGTGTTTGTGTTGGCGAAGACGACCTTACCCTCCTGCGTCGCTTCGAGGAAGGAGTTGTCCGACACGTTCGCCGCACCACCGATGTGGAATGTCCGCATCGTCAGCTGGGTGCCCGGCTCACCGATGGACTGCGCGGCAATGATGCCGACAGCCTCGCCGATGTTCACGGGCGTGCCGCGTGCAAGGTCGCGACCATAGCACGTGGCGCAGATGCCGTCCTCAGCCTCGCAAGTCAGAGGCGAGCGCACCTTGATCGACTGGACCTTGGCTTCGTCGATGCGGATACTGTCAGCTTCCTCGATCAGGACGCCGTGTGGATGGATCAACTGGTTGTTGGCCGGATCGAGCACGTCTTCCATGGGCACGCGGCCGAGAACCTGCTCACCAATGGAGGAAATCACATTCCCGGAATCGATCACAGGCTCCTCAGTGATACCAAGATCAGTCCCACAATCGGGGATCTGGATGATGCAGTCCTGTGCAACATCGACCAGACGGCGCGTCAGGTAGCCCGAGTTCGCCGTCTTCAGCGCGGTGTCGGCCAGACCCTTGCGGGCACCGTGGGTCGAGTTGAAGTACTCGAGCACAGTCAGACCTTCCTTGAAGTTCGAGACAATCGGCGTCTCGATGATCTCTCCGGACGGCTTGGCCATCAGGCCGCGCATGGCGGCAAGCTGGCGCATCTGGGCCGGAGAGCCACGCGCACGCGAAGCGGACATCATCCAGATGGAATTTGGTTCCTTCTGGCGCCCGGTCTCTTCGTCGATCTGGACCGCCTGGATCTCCTTCATCATCTCGTCGGCAACATGGTCGGTACACTTGGCCCATGTATCGACGACCTTGTTGTACTTCTCGCCCTGAGTGATCAGACCATCCTGATATTGCTGTTCGAATTCAGCCACCTGGTCGCGTGTCTTGTTGACGATCGGCCATTTGGTGTCAGGAATGACCATGTCATCCTTGCCAAAGGAAATGCCGGCCTTGAACGCCTCGCGGAAACCGAGCGTCATGATCTGATCGCAGAAAATAACCGAGTCCTTCTGACCGCAGTGACGGTAGACGGTATCGATGACTTCGCCGACCTCACCCTTGCGAAGCACGCGGTTGATCAGGTCGAACGGAACACTCGAGTTCTTGGGCAGGACGCTGGCGATTTTCATACGACCAGCAGTCGTCTCGACCCGCTCGGTAACAGGCTGACCCATCTCGTCAACCGTCTCATGACGGGTGACGATCTTGGTGTGGATGTTGATGATGCCGGCTTCCAGCGCGTGCTCGATCTCGGCCATGTCGGCAAACCGCATGCCTTCGTTCGGCTCGTTCTCTTTCAACAATGACACGTAGTAGAGGCCCAGAATCATGTCCTGCGAAGGAACGATAATCGGCTTACCGTTTGCTGGTGAAAGCACGTTGTTGGTTGACATCATCAGCACGCGTGCTTCCAGCTGAGCTTCCAGCGACAGCGGCACGTGGACGGCCATCTGATCGCCGTCAAAGTCAGCGTTGAAGGCCGAGCAGACCAGCGGATGAAGCTGGATCGCGTCACCCGCGATCAACACCGGCTCAAACGCCTGAATGCCAAGACGGTGCAGAGTCGGCGCGCGGTTCAGGAGAACCGGGTGCTCGCGGATCACCTCGTCCAGAATATCCCAGACCTCGGGGCGTTCTTTCTCGACCAGCTTTTTGGCCTGCTTGACAGTCGAGGAGAGCCCCCGTGCGTCCAGCTTGGAGTAGATAAACGGCTTGAACAGCTCGAGCGCCATCTTCTTCGGCAGCCCGCACTGATGCAGCTTCAACTCCGGCCCGGTCACGATCACGGATCGCCCCGGGAAATCGACGCGCTTGCCCAGCAGGTTCTGCCGGAAGCGGCCCTGCTTGCCCTTGAGCATGTCGGAAAGCGACTTCAGCGGGCGCTTGTTGGCACCTGTGATGACGCGGCCTCGACGACCGTTGTCGAACAGCGCATCGACGGATTCCTGAAGCATCCGCTTCTCGTTCCGAACGATGATATCAGGCGCGCGCAGTTCGATCAGGCGCTTGAGCCGGTTGTTCCGGTTGATAACGCGGCGATAGAGATCGTTCAGATCTGAGGTCGCGAAACGGCCACCGTCCAGAGGCACCAGCGGGCGCAGTTCGGGCGGAATAACCGGCACGACCGTCAAAACCATCCACTCGGGACGGTTACCGGAATCCAGGAAGCTTTCAACCAGCTTGAGCCGCTTGATGATCTTCTTGGGCTTCAGTTCACCGGTGGCTTCGGCCAGATCGGCTCGGAGCTGTTCGGCCTCGGCTTCCAGGTCAATCTCACCCAGCATCTCGCGAATAGCTTCTGCACCGATACCGGCACGGAACGCATCCTCACCATACTCGTCCTGTGCATCGAGGTATTCTTCCTCGGTCAGCATCTGACGGTGCGTGAGGTCGGTGAGACCCGGCTCGATCACAACGTACTGCTCGAAGTAGAGAATCCGCTCGAGATCGCGCAGCGTCATGTCGACCATCAGGCCTATCCGGGACGGGAGCGACTTCAGGAACCAGATGTGCGCAACAGGCGCCGCCAGCTGGATGTGACCCATGCGCTCGCGGCGAACCTTTTGCAGGGTGACTTCCACGCCGCATTTCTCGCAGGTAACCCCGCGATATTTCATGCGCTTATATTTGCCGCAGAGGCACTCGTAGTCCTTGATCGGACCAAAGATCCGCGCGCAGAACAGACCGTCACGCTCTGGCTTGAAAGTCCGGTAGTTGATCGTCTCGGGCTTTTTGATTTCGCCAAAGGACCACGAGAGGATCCGCTCTGGAGACGCCAGCGAGATCTTGATCTCGTCGAACGTCTTCGGCGGCTCCATGGGATTGAAGATGTTGGTCAATTCCTGGTTCATGTCAGGTCTCCATCATCCCCCGAAAATCCAAAAACCCCCAGCAAGGCAGCGCGAGGGGGACCGCGCCGCCCGGGGCTGGGGATCAAACGTCTTCTTCTGAGTCCAGCAGCTCGACATTCAGGCCGAGCGAGCGGATCTCCTTGACCAGAACGTTGAACGATTCCGGGATGCCGGCCTCGAAATTGTCCTCGCCCTTGACGATGCTCTCGTAGACCTTGGTCCGACCAGCGACGTCATCCGACTTCACCGTCAGCATCTCTTGCAGCGTGTAGGCGGCACCGTAGGCTTCAAGCGCCCAGACCTCCATCTCGCCGAAACGCTGTCCGCCGAACTGTGCCTTACCGCCCAGCGGCTGCTGGGTGACGAGGGAGGACGGGCCGGTCGAGCGCGCGTGGATCTTGTCGTCCACCAGGTGGTGCAGCTTCAGCAGGTACTTGTAGCCCACCGTGACGGGGCGGGCGAACTCCTCGCCAGTGCGCCCGTCATAGACGGTGGACTGCCCTGAAGAATGCAGCCCTGCCTTCTCCAGGTGCTCGGTCACATCGGTTTCCTTGGCCCCGTCGAAGACCGGCGTCGCGATTGGAACACCGCGGATCACATTGCCCGCCGCCTCCCGGATCTCGTCGCCTGTCCAGTCGTCGAGCTGGTCCATGATGGTATCACCATAGGCAAGCTTCATCGCATCCTCTACCGGAGTCATGTCCCCATGCTCGCGGTACGCCTGAAGAGCTTCGTCGATACCTCGGCCAAGATTTGCCACGGCCCATCCAAGGTGCGTCTCAAGGATCTGACCGACGTTCATGCGGCTGGGCACACCCAGTGGGTTCAGCACGAAGTCGACCGGGGTCCCGTCCGCCATGAATGGCATGTCCTCTTCCGGCACAACGCGAGAAATCACACCCTTGTTGCCGTGACGGCCAGCCATCTTGTCGCCCGGCTGCAGCTTGCGCTTCACCGCGACGAACACCTTGACCATCTTCATGCCGCCCGGAGGCAGATCATCGCCGCGGCGCACCTTCTCGACCTTGTCCTCAAAGCGGGCTTCCAGAACCTTCTTGGCTTGCTGGTACTGTGCGTTCAGCGCCTCGACTTCCTGCGCATCCTTCTCCTCGGGCAGAGCAAGTTGCCACCACTGGCCACGCGACAAGCTGGCCAGCAGATCCTCGTCGATGACGCTGCTTGGCTTTACGCCCTTCGGGCCCTTCACTGCGGTCTTGCCGAAGATCATCTCCTTGAGACGCGCGTAGATGTTACGTTCGAGGATCTCGACCTCATCGTCCCGGTCACGGGCGAGGCGTTCGATCTCTTCGCGCTCGATCTGCAGCGCACGTTCGTCCTTGTCGACGCCGTGCCGGTTGAAGACGCGGACCTCGACGACAGTTCCGAAATCGCCCGGAGGCATGCGCAGTGACGTATCGCGCACGTCCGAGGCTTTCTCACCGAAGATTGCGCGCAGGAGCTTCTCCTCCGGCGTCATCGGACTTTCACCCTTGGGCGTGATCTTGCCGCAAAGAATATCCGCTGGTCCGACCTCGGCACCGATATGGACAATCCCGGCTTCATCGAGGTTGCGCAGTGCTTCCTCTCCAACATTCGGGATGTCTCGGGTGATTTCCTCGGGACCCAGTTTGGTATCGCGGGCCATGACCTCGTATTCCTCGATATGAATCGAGGTGAACAGGTCGTCCTTGGCCACACGCTCCGAAATAAGGATCGAGTCCTCGTAGTTGTAGCCATTCCATGGCATGAACGCGACGAGCGTGTTCCGGCCAAGCGCCAACTCACCCAGATCGGTCGAGGGGCCATCTGCTATCACGTCCTGAGCCGAGACCCGATCACCTACATTGACCAGCGGGCGCTGGTTGATGCAGGTGTTCTGGTTCGAGCGCTGGAACTTGCGCAGGCGGTAGATATCCACGCCCGGATCGCCCATCTCCATCTCATCGGTGACGCGGACAACGATACGGGTGGCATCCACCTGATCGATCACACCGCCGCGACGGGCCGTAATGGCAGCACCGGAGTCGCGTGCAACCTTTGCTTCCATGCCGGTCCCGATGAACGGCGCGTCGGCCTTCAGCAGCGGAACGGCCTGTCGTTGCATGTTCGAGCCCATGAGGGCGCGGTTGGCGTCATCGTTTTCCAGGAACGGGATAAGCGACGCCGCGACCGAGACAAGCTGCTTCGGCGAGACGTCGATGAGGCTGATATTTTCCTTCGGAGACAGCTGGAAGTCACCGGCCTTGCGGCTCGAGACCAGCTCATTCTGGAAGGTGCCATCGTCATTCATGCGCGCGTTAGCCTGGGCGACCGTGTGGCGCATTTCCTCGGTGGCTGACAGATAACGAACCTCGTCAGTCACCTTGCCGTCTACCACTTCGCGGTACGGCGTTTCGATGAAACCATACTTGTTCACGCGGGCAAAGGAGGCCAGCGAGTTGATCAATCCGATGTTCGGACCTTCCGGCGTCTCGATCGGACACATGCGCCCGTAATGGGTCGGGTGTACATCGCGCACTTCAAAGCCGGCACGTTCACGCGTCAGGCCACCCGGTCCAAGCGCCGACAGGCGGCGTTTGTGGGTAACTTCCGACAGCGGGTTCGTCTGATCCATGAACTGCGACAACTGCGAGGAGCCGAAGAATTCGCGTACTGCGGCGGCAGCCGGCTTGGCGTTGATCAGATCCTGCGGCATGACCGTGTCAATCTCGACCGACGACATCCGCTCGCGGATCGCACGCTCCATGCGCAGCAGACCAACGCGATACTGATTCTCCATAAGCTCACCGACCGAGCGCACCCGGCGATTGCCGAGATGATCGATATCGTCAATGTCGCCGCGCCCGTCACGCAGATCGACCAGCGCCTTGATGACGGCCAGAATGTCGTCCTTGCGGAGCGTTCGCTGCGTGTCAGGCGCATCCAACTCGAGACGCATGTTCATTTTCACGCGGCCGACCGCGGACAGATCATAGCGTTCGGAGTCAAAGAATAACGACTGAAACATCGTCTCGGCAGCTTCGACGGTTGGCGGCTCGCCCGGACGCATGACCCGGTAGATGTCCATCAAAGCGCTTTCGCGGTCCTTGTTCTTGTCGACCGCCATGGTCTTGCGGATGTATCCACCCATCGAAATGTTATCGATGTCCAGAACCAGCAGATCCTTGTGGCCATTGTCGATCAGCTTCTGGACGTTTTCCTCGTCCAGTTCGTCTCCCGCTTCGGCCAGCACCAGACCGTTCGACTCGTCGATCATATCCTTGGCGGCATAGCGGCCATAGATAGCCGAGAATGGAGCAAGCACCTTCTCGACACCTGTGTCCGCGATCTTGCGCAGGGCACGCGGGGTCAGCTTCTGTCCAGCCTTGGCCACGACTTCGCCCGAGGATGCGTCTACCAGGTCATAGTCCGGCGACATACCGCGCAGCCGTTCCGGATTGAACGGGATCGCCCAACCTTCGCCTGACCGTTCATAGGACAGGTTGGTGTAGAAGTAATCGCAGATCGCTTCCTGATCGAGGCCAAGTGCGTAAAGCATGACCGAAACCGGCAGTTTGCGGCGGCGGTCGATGCGGACGAAGACGACATCCTTGGCGTCGAACTCAAAGTCCAGCCACGACACCCGGTCAGTGATCACGCGCGATGCAAACAGGAGCTTGCCCGAGGAGTGCGTTTTACCGCGGTCGTGATCGAACAA
>JBGCFK010000446.1:0-2680 GCA_045106875.1 Paracoccaceae bacterium
CGGCCTTCTGCCTCTTTCGCATCGAATGTTTTGTCCAGCGCCATGGTTCTACCCTTTATTCTGTCGCGGGTGATCGAGCGGACGGGGCGGGAAAGGGAAAGGTGGAGCGTGCTTTTTTGCCCCTAGGTCCTTCCAACTTGCCATGGCCCGTGCTCTTAACGAGCCGCCCGAGGCGTCGGATCACAGGGGCAGGCCGCCTTGGGAGCCCTTGTCGTGATGCAGCTGGCCTTGGATCAGACGTAAATCGGGGCGTTAAACTGTCACCAGCGGCTCACGCACGCCAGGCCGGATGACATCGGGGTCATAAGGTGCGCGGGCGAAGACCTCGTGCACGCGGGGTGCGAAGTGTTCGATCGGCAGCGTGTCATAATCGGGATCAAAACTGGACTGATCCCAGCGTTCGCAGAATTGCGCGCAATCCTCGAAGTAAGGGTTGTCCCTGTAGGCGTCACGCTTGTGCTGGTTTCCGCCCACATGATGGCCGTAGTACAGCATCTGAAAGTCGCCATGCTTTTCCACCACCCAGGTGCATTGTTCACGCACGAAGGGGCGCAGGATGGTGGCGGCATACTCATCATGATTGTAGGGCGCGAAGATATCGCCGATGTCATGCAAGAGCGTCGAGACTACCCAGTCGGTATCAGCGCCGTCGCGTTCGGCGCGCGTAGCAGACTGCAGGGAATGGCCAAGCCGTGTGATCTGGTAGCCGGATATGCTTTCATCGAGGCCAACGAGGGCCTTCAACAAACGATCAGCGGTGCCTTTGGTATAGGCAATCTCATGCTCGGTCAGGAAATCGTAGTCTTCCTTGGTGCCGTCTTTCATTTGGGTAAAGCTGACGTGGTCCATCATGCGTAGAGGCTCCCTTGTTTTTTGGCTCCGGACATCATGGCTTTGGCCTGTGCCCTTCGAATATCTTCATATTGCGTCAAGGCGGCCGGGGCAAAGTTTTCCTGAGGTGCCGGGAAGGATTTGAAGTTGCCGTGGCGGTCCTGACCCCGAGCGAGGATCGCGTAATCCTCGTCGGCAACCTGCTGGCTAATGTCCGGCGTGCAGTAACGGATCACGGCGGCGATGCGGCGGTCGTCGGTTGTGTTGGGGCCGGAGCCATGGATGGTCAGCCCGTGATGCAGGGAAATCTGACCCGGATGGATTTCGATCGCCACCTTGTCTTCCTCGGCCACGTCGACTTTGACCTCCTGCCCGCGTGACAGCAGGTTATTGCTGTCGAATGTGTCTTCATGCGGCAGGATCGCGTTCTTATGCGAGCCTTTGACGAAGTTCATGCAGCCGGACGCTGGAGTGGCTGGTGACAGTGAAAGCCAGGCCGTGACCAGCCCGTCAATGGCACCGAGACCCCAGTAGGTCAGATCCTGATGCATGGAGACGATCTGTTTTGTGTGTGGCTCCTTGATGAAGAACTCCACCGCATAGATCATGATGTCGGGACCAAGCACGCCTTCGACTGCGTCGAGTATCCCTGCGTGCATACCGATGCGATGGGCCAGAGGCATCACGCAATGCGAATTGACGCGTTTGTAGGTTGCGAGCGGCAACGGCAGGTCCGCGTTCAGATATTCTCTTTCAAGAGCTTCAAGTTCGGTGCGCATGTCGGCAGCCTCTTGCGCGGTCATGACTTGCAGCGGGAAGATGTAGCCATCTTCCCAGTATTTTTCCTGCTGCGCGGCGCTCAGTTTCCCGTCTTCCAGCGGCAAGGGATCGGGCATGGCATCCTCCTTTGCGTTGCCTGATGATTTCGCGTAAAGGCTGCGCGTTCTACTTCGTTTACGACGTCTTTTGAGGTCGCGAACAGATTAGGTTTGTGTAGTCTCTGGACAAGTCGGGATGTCCCGCTAGTGTCCGCAGGAGCCGCGGAAATTTCAGCACGAGGATGAAGCCCATGGAAAAGTTCGGCAAGTCACAACCGGTCAAACGGGTGGAAGATGTCAGGTTCCTCACAGGACACGGTCGTTATGTGGATGATGTGGCGCCAGACAACGCGCTTTACGCCTTCATGCTGCGTGCACCGGTGGCGCACGCGAAGATCACCGGATTGGACGTGGAAGAGGCGCGTGCCTCAGAGGGCGTACGGGCCGTTTTGACCGCCGACGACCTGAAGGCCGCGGGCATCGAAGAATCCATGACCTCTGCGATCATCAAGAACAGCGATGGCAGCATGGGAGCTTCGCCGCGCCGTCCCTTGCTGGCAGAGGATCGGTTGCGCTTTGTCGGTGAGCCGGTTGCGTTCATCGTGGCCGAGACATTGGATGCTGCACGGGATGCGGCTGAACTCATTGAGCTGGACTACGAAGATCTACCGGCCAAGATGGACATCGCCCCTGGCGGCCCGGCAATTCACGAGGATACGCCCGACAACGTGGCGTTCGACTGGGGCATGGGAGACGAGGTCGCAACGCAAGCTGCTTTTGCGGCGGCTGCCAGAACGGTCAGCCTCGACGTGCCGGACAACCGCATCATCGTGAATTCGCTTGAGCCACGTGGCTGCTATGCCGAGTGGGAGGGGGACCGCGTCCATGTCAGCATCGGCGGGCAGGGGGTTTGGGGCAACAAGGCGGAAATCGCGAAAATCCTTGGTATCGACGCGGACAATGTGCGGGTTACAAACCCCGACACCGGCGGCGGTTTTGGCATGAAGGGGTTTCCCTATCCTGAATACACA
>JBGCFK010000447.1:0-10916 GCA_045106875.1 Paracoccaceae bacterium
TACTCTTGCGCATTGAACGGATACCCTGCCTCGGCGGCGTGTGTGCCGAGTATCTCCAGAAGCTGGCGCTCCAACCCGTCCGGGTCTCCAACTGTCGCCATGATCTCGATCACGGAGTCTCCATCAGGGCAGTTGCGGGGCGGCTTTTTCATCTAGTTCGGCGATGAGGCCCGGTTCCATGAACGTGTAGCGGTCGCGGATATCCAGTACCACGATCTTCTTGCCCGCCAACATCCCTCCAAAGCGTTCGTTCAGACGTGTTGCGTGGCGCCGTTCCATGACCATGATCAGGTCGGCCCAGTCGATCTGTTGATCCGAAAGCGTATCGTCCGCGCCCTTGCCGACACCTGCAAAGTCCGTTCTGAGATCGGGAGCTTCAAAGATCTGTGCCGCGGTCGGCGAGAGCGTGCGACCCTCGCCGCAAAGGAAGAGCACACGCTTCACAGGCGCTTCTCCATGGTGATCGACGTCGGATGCTCGAAGCCAGGATGCGTGGTATGCCCGATTTCCGCGAAGCCCATGGCGGCGAAGACGATGTGGTTTTCCGTCAGTTCAACACGTGTCTGCAGCCGCAACGCGGGCAACTCCCCCGCGCGGGCTTCCGCCTCGGCCAAGTCCATCAAGGCGCGGCCGATCCCTTCACCCTGTCTGTCCGGATCAACCGCCATCTTCGAGATCATCAGACCTTCGTCCTGGGGATCTCCAAAGAGGCAGCCAATCAGTTCGCCATCTTCATCGGCCAGCAAGCACATCTGCCGTGCAGCAATCTCGGCAAGGGTCATTTCGTCCATGTCGTGTAGGGAAGAGGGTGGATCAATGCGCCCCTCCATAACTGCGAATGCCCGGTGCAGAAGATCCAGAACCTCTGTCCAGTCCGTTGCCGCATCTGCACTGCCGATCTCGATCATGGTGATAGCTCCCCGGGCAGGATACGAGCTGTTCGCATTGCAAGCTTCATGGCAACGGCTTTCGGAAGGTCATGGTCTCGTCATAGCCAAGGATGTCCTTGCAACCCAAGTGGCGGAAAAGCAAGTGGGGGTCCGTAACCGGGCGGCCGGTATCGAGTGTCATCGCCGCGTATTGTCCCGTGCGGGCCTCTGCCTCGGCCAGACTGATCAGCTGCCGGGCAAGACCGTTGCCACGAGCGGTTTCATTCACGGCCGACCAACCAAGGTAGAGCACATCCGGATAGTCACGCGAGGGTCGGGTGAACAAGCATGCTACTGGACACCCCTTGTCCTCGCAGATCATCGCCGTGCCTGTTTCTGCAGCCCGCGCAAGTTGCGGCGGCGTGACGCTGGCTACCCTTTGTGGATGACCGAGGAGCGGTTCCATATAGGCAAACGCTGGGCGGATAAGCGCGGCCACGTGGGGCCATCTGCTGTACTCTGGTGTGGCATGGAACGGTGTCACAGCAGACCCTCCAGCCGAGTTCGGGCAGAATTGGAGCGCGGCTGCCAGATCCCTCGATCCAACGCCTCCTGCAGCTTCTGGGCGATCTCACGCAGTGCTGCAGGGTTTGCCCCTGCGATGAATTCGCGGACGCGATCGTCTTCTAGCACTGCCTCGTGAACCAGGTCGAAATGGTGACTTCGCACAGCATTGGTCGTAGCAGCGAAAGCGAACAGATAGTCCACCGTCGCCGCTATCTCGAACGCACCCTTGTAGCCGTGGCGCATAACGCCCTCCAGCCACTTCGGGTTTACGACGCGAGACCGCACAACGCGCCCGATCTCTTCCTCGAGCGTACGAACAACTGGCCTCTCGGGCCGCGAGTGATCATTGTGGTAGATGGTCGGAGCTTTGCCTGACAAGTGCTCCACTGTGGCGGCGGCTCCGCCTTCGAACTGATAGTAGTCGTCCGAGTCCAAGAGGTCATGCTCGCGGTTGTCCTGATTTTGCACGACGGCTTCCGTGGCCGACAACCGGGTCGCCAACTGATCTCGTGCACGTGTCCCGGCCAGACCCTTGCCATAGGCGTATCCGCCCCAGTCGAGATAACTCTCGGCCAGATCGCCGCGACGTTCCCATAGCCTTTCGTCGATCATGGCTTGCAAGCCTGCACCGTAGGCACCGGGTTTCGAGCCAAACACACGGTAGCCTGCCTCTGGATTTGCACCTTCAGCCTGATATCGCGCGGCAGCAGGGTTTCGATCGCCGGGCTCGTCCAGAGTCATGACTGCACGGGCAGCAGTATCGAACAATTCCATCTGCGCAGGAAACGCGTCGCGGAAGAAGCCTGACACGCGCAAGGTAACGTCGACGCGGGGACGGGCGAGGTGCTCCAGTGGCAGGATCTCGAATCCCGTTACCCGGCGCGAGGCCTGATCCCAGGTCGGTTTGCATCCCATAAGCGCCAAGCCCTGTGCGATATCATCGCCTCCGGTGCGCATGTTCGACGTGCCCCAAGCGGTCAGCAGCATCGTTTTCGGCCAATCACCGTGGGATTGCAGATGGTGCTCTACCAGCAGCGAGGCCGAATGCCAGCCCAATGCCCAGGCGGTCGGCGTTGGCACAGCGCGACTGTCAACCGAATAGAAATTGCGCCCTGTAGGCAGCACATCCGGCCGGCCCCGCGTTGGCGCGCCGGATGGGCCGGGAGGAATAAAACTTCCTGCCAGTCCTGCGATCATCGCGTCTCGTTCAGCAGGACCACAGGCGCGCAAGCCGGGTAGTATGTCGGCATGCAACGCCTCCAGAACCGGGCGTGTGTGGTGAAAGTGCTCGGGCGTCTCGGACCATTGCAGGGCGTGTTGCGCAAGCTGTTCCAATCGTTCGACTGTATCGCCCTGAGTACGCCATGTGTCCGCCCCCATGGATTTCAGAAACTTGTGGCGCGGTCCTGCATAGGGCGCACCCATCTTGCAATCGAGAGGGTCGAAATCCTCAGGGTCCATCCCGCAATCGCGTGCGAGCGCACGGATCAGCGAAGCATCTCCTTCTTTGCCGTTCCCGCGTGGCACCCTTACCAACGCGATCGCGAGATCGCGTTCCAGATCTCCCTCGGGCGAGGTTCCAAAAATGTGCAGACCATCGCGGATCTGGCTTTCCTTGAGCTCGCAAAGGTACGTGTCCAACTGCTGCAAGGCCGTGTCTTCATCCATTTCGGGCGTGATACCAGCGTCCAGGTCCAATCGCTCTGCGGAGACCAGAGTTCGGATCTCTCGGCGTAGATGGTCGAGCCTGCGTGGATCAAGGCCTGACGCCTCGTAGTATTCGTCCACCAGTGCTTCCAGATCCTTCAGCGGCCCATAGGTCTCGGCCCGCGTCAGTGGCGGTGTCAGGTGATCAAGGATCACGGCTGATGTTCGTCGTTTGGCCTGCGTACCTTCGCCCGGATCGTTGACAATAAATGGGTATAGATGCGGGGTTGGGCCCAGCACGGCTTCTGGAAAGCACTCTTCTGACAGTGCAAGCGCTTTGCCGGGCAGCCATTCAAGGTTCCCGTGCTTGCCAAAATGAATCACGGCATGCACATTCTGAACCGAACGCAGCCATGCATAAAATGCGACGTAGTTGTGTGGAGGGACCAGATCGGGCGCGTGGTAGGTTTCCTTTGGATCTACATTGTATCCGCGCGCGGGTTGGATGCCGACGACCACATTGCCGAATTCCAGGATTGAAAGGGCGAAGCCGTCCGCGCTGCAGAATGGATCGTTCTCAGGCGGCCCCCAGCGATCTTCTATAAGACTGCGAACCGACCATGGCAGAGTCTTGTAGAAGACTTTGTAAGCCTCAAGCGATAGCCGCGCACCGCCTGTGCGGTCGGATCGGTCGGCCAGCCAGTTGGTTGGGCCTGCCTGAATGCGGGCCATCAGTTCGGCGGTGTCTTTGGGGGCGTTGGTGACGCCATATCCGGCGCCTGACAGGGTGCTCAACATATCCACGACCGATTGCGGTGTATCGAGACCGACCCCATTGGCCAACCGCCCATCCCTGTTCGGATAATTCGCCAGCACCAGCGCCACGCGCTTGTCTGCCGTCGTGGTCTGGCCCAGTTTTGCCCAGTTGGCCGCTAGCCTTGCAGTGAATGCGATCCTTGTGCCTTCGGCCCGATAGGTGGCGATGCGGCATTCGGTGGCTTCGTCAAAGAAGGCCTCGCCTTTGAAGCTGACGGCGCGGGACAGGATCCGCCCGTCGATCTCGGGCAGGGCGACATTCATGGCGATATCACGGGCGGAGAGCCCATTCAGCCCTTCGCGCCAAGCCTCTTCCGTACCGCCTGAAAAGATCGCCTGAAAGACTGGTACGCCCGGCTTGTCCAATGGCGTGCCCTGATAACCTGTCTGAGGTGAGGAGACTGCAAATGATGTCGCGTTCAGAATCACAGCAGGCGCCGCCTCTGCGAAAAGGGCTGCCAATGTTGCGGCAGACACAGGGTCTTTCAACGAGGCCACAAAGATTGGCAGGGGGTTCAATCCCTCTCCAATGCAGGCCCGGACCAACCGGTTCACGGGATGCAGACCCGCACCCTGAACAAGCGCGCGGTAGAAGATGATAGGCACCACCGGCGCATCCGGGTCACGCCAACCGGCACGTGCTGTTGCGAGGTCTGCCGTGCCAGCACCGGGCCAATAAACACCCGCGCGGAGCAAAGGCCGTGCCGCCGGGGGCTGAGGCAAGGCCGGGTCCAGCAGATGCCGCACATGGTCCAACAGGTTGGCCATGTTCTCGGGCCCGCCTTCGACAAAATATGCCCAGAGCGCATGCCAGTCGGCATCTGACACAGTCGAGGCACGCAGCAGCGCCCCGTCGGGTTTGTCATCGCCCGGCAAAGCTGCGAATGCCACACCTGCCGCTGCTAGTCGGGCGGAGAATTGCTCCAGCCCATATGGCCAGTAACCCTCGCCGCCCAGTACACGCGCGATAACCAGCCGGGATTTGCACGCTGTCTGGTCCAGATACAGGTCTATGGACATCGGGTGGGTCAGGTGCATAAGAGACGCGAGACGCAATTCCGGTGGGCTGTCTGCCGCTGAACGGGCCTCTGCCAACGCCGCCAATTCCGTGTCGGCTGCGGAGATGATCAGAACATCCGCAGGGCTCTGGCCAAGGTCCACTGCCTCCGAGCCGTCAGTGATTTCTCCCGGTTGGGCGAGCAGCAGATGCATCAGGCTGGCCTCACAGCGATTTTTCCATAAACACCGACGAGCCATTTTCGACATAGCCACCGAATGGGTCGATCTCGCGATAGCCAAGCTTCTTGTAGAGTGCCATGGCGTCCGGGCTGGCAAGGCCGGTTTCCAGGCGCATGATGGGGGCGCCGTCTGCGCGTACAAGGTCCTCCAGCGCACCCACGATTTGCGCCGCGATGCCTTGTTTGCGCGCAGAGTGGGTCACGAAGACCCGTTTCAGTTCGCCATATCCAGCGCAAGGAGCTGCTCCGCCGCATCCGACGGGCAAGCCCTCTCTATAGGCCACGAGGAACCGGACATTCGCGTCAAGAAGCTGCTCTGGTGAGAACGCATAGCGATGCTCGGGCGCGTAGATCGCGGCCAATTCCGCTTCGCTCTGGGCGATCATTGCCAACGCGTCTGGGCCCAGCGCATCGTCCCTTTGGAACGTCAAACCGGTCATGAAATGGCGGCACGGATGGCGGTTTCATCCAGCCCGTGCAGGCCGATTACCACCAGCCGTGTCTCGCGCGGGTCCGTGCCGAACGGGCGATCGAAATAGGTGTCGATCCGGGGGCCGACGGCCTGGACAACCATGCGCATTGGCTTGCCCTCGACCGCAACGAACCCTTTGAGGCGGAGGATGCCATGTGTGCGGATGGTCTCGGCCAGATGTTCGGCAAAGGCCGGACCATCGGGCACTTCTCCCAGCGCCAGCGCGAAGCTTTCGAATTCATCATGCCCGTGCTCGTGTTCGTGATGCTGATCTTCATGGTCGTCTTCATCATCGTGGTGATGGTGGTGATGCACCTCGTGGCGCGTACCCATGTCGTCTTCAGCCCCGATGCCAAGCCCCAGCAGCACATCCGGGCTGAGTCCATCGACCGAGGAGCGTACGAACTGCACGCCTTCCCGCGATTGCTGTCCAAGCCCCGACAGCACATCGTCCACGGCCCCCGATTCCATCATATCCGTCTTGGACACGACGACCATGTCGGCACAGGCGAGTTGGTCCTCGAACAATTCGGACAACGGCGTGTCATGGTCCAGTCCCTCATCCGCTGCACGCTGCGCGTCGATGGCGGCGAGGTCATGAGCGAACTGGCCTGCGGCAGTGGCAGGCCCGTCCACGACGGTTACCACGCCGTCAACGGTGACGCGGGTGCGAATCTCGGGCCAGTTGAAGGCCCGCACCAGCGGTTGGGGCAGGGCGAGGCCAGATGTTTCGATCACAATGTGCTCGGGTGGGTCCGCGCGATTGATCAGCGTCTCAATTGTTGGCACGAAATCATCAGCAACGGTGCAGCAGATGCAGCCATTCGAAAGCTCCACAATGTCATCCTCGGCGCAGGCCGCATCGCCGCAACCCTTCAGCACGTCGCCATCGACACCGATATCACCGAACTCGTTGACGATCAGCGCGATACGCCGCCCATTGGCCTGAGCCAACAGATTGCGGATCAGTGTTGTCTTGCCGGCGCCAAGAAAGCCTGTGATGACGGTGGCGGGGATCTTCTGTGGCATGGGATGGGTCCTCAGCGGGTCAATACGGGTGCTGCGCGGCGGGTCTCCCAGCCAGCGCGTTCAAGTTCGGGGTCTTCGTGGGCCTCTTCCGGATGGCCGAGGCAGAGATAGCCGATGAGTGTCCAGGTATCGGGCACCTCAAGATCGCGATTGATCTGGTCAGGGTCCAGGATCGAAACCCAACCAAGACCCAGCCCCTCTACGCGGGCCGCCAGCCAAAGCTGTGTGATGGCCGAGACACAGGAATATCGCCGCATCTCGGGCATTGAGGCGGCGCCAAGGCTGGCGCCCTGCTGTGTGGTCTCGTCGCAGAACACCGCGAGGTGAACGGGAGCCTTGTCCAATCCGGCGAGCTTCAGTTTGGCATAGATCGCCCGCCGCTCGCCCTCATAGCTGGCCAAAGCCACCGCATTGGCGGTTTCGAAATTTGCCCGAACCGCAGCCCTGCGTCCGGGATCCTGCACCAGCACCCAACGCCATGGCTGCGAGAGTCCTACAGACGGCGCCGTGTCCGCCTGCGTCAACAAGCGATCCACAAGATCGGGGCAGACCGGATCTGTCACAAAGCGCCGCACATCGCGACGCCACTTGAACAACTGGTCCAGCCCCTCGCGAAGTTCGGGGCCAAATTGCATGCTGAGGGGCATCCGTAGGGAGGGACTTAACCCACCCTTGTTATATAGTTGTCAGCCGAGACCGAGGGCCGAGAAAGCCGCGCCTTCAGCGGCTTCCAGCACCAGGAACAGGCCAGCACCTGCTACCAGACCGCCAGCCAGCCGCGCGGGCATTGCGTCCGCTGCAGCTGCGCCGAGGCGTGAGATCGCCCAACCTGCACCTGCCGCGACGGCCCATTGGATCACTGCAAGACCCATCAGATAGCCGAGCACCACTGCGCTGCCCAAGCTGCCTTCCTGGCCCGTAATGCTTTGACCAAACGCCCAGCCATGAAAGAGGCCCAGCGCGCCGAACAGGGCAATGCACATCTTCAACCCGAGTCCACGACCCGTCATCAGGATGCCGCCTGCGACGATCAGGGATGCCGCGATGACCAGTTCGACAGCAGGGAGTGCGATGCCGCCCATGATCAGGAAGCAGCCGGCGAGCATGCCTGCCACATAACCCAATGGTGCCGTCAATGCGCGTCCTGTGAACATAGCAACGATCCCGACCGCCACGATGAAGAACAGATGGTCGAAACCCAGGATAGGGTGGCCCACGCCGGACAAAACACCGTGGGTGAATGTCTCCATGGGCGCGCCCGCAAGCGGGTGGTGCGCCAGTGCCGGTGTCGTAGTCAGTGCGAATGCCGCAATCAGCAGTTTTTTCATATGCCAGTCCTCCTTGCCCGTCACACCCGACAGGCGTTGCGTTTCGTGCATGGCAGGTCTCCTGGCTCACGGCGTGGTCTCTTGGACCTGCTTCCCCACCTTCCCGACCCCGCAAAGGGTCAGTGGCATATCGGGGTCGCACACCGCTTACAGTCGCGGGGGCGGCTGCGGCTTGGCACTCCCGGTTTGGGTCGGTGCGCACCGCATTCCCTCTTGGCCCGGACCCGCTTGAAGGCGGGCAGGTATCGGGACCATGCATGATCAGGGTTCTGCTATACGGGCACCCCTGTCAAGCGACGACATGGTCGGATATGCGAGGGGATCAAAATGCGACCTTATCGCGGACCCACGCGACGGCCGCTTCGGGGGATGCCGCGATCGCACCGGGCGGAGGCGCCGGGCGTGCGACCATAACCGTGCTGAGTCGCATTTCATCCGCCACGTCCAGCTTAGCCGTCCCCGAGCCTCCGGCGTTTTTGGTTACGAGGTACGTGACACCCAGCAAAGCGAACAGCGCACGTTCACTGTCGATGGAAAACGGTGGCCGGGCGCGCAGCGGTTGAATATGTGGCGGCAGATCCGAAACAGGTTCAATCGATCGCAGGGTAAACTGCACATCTGGACGTGCGATGAAGGGTGCGAGGTCTTTGCGACCCGTGGTGATCAGTACCTTGATGCGCGAGGGCAAGCGCTGGGCCGCCTCATTCATATCCGCTGCATGCAACCACTTCGGACGGTTCGGCCAGGCTGGGCGGAGCACTCGCAGGTGGGGGATCCCGGCCTTCTCGCCCGCAAAGAAGGCATTGGTTTGCATCTTCGCAGCGAATGGGTGGGTCGCATCGATCAATAGATCGGTATGTTGCTTGTGCATCCATCTGGCCAAGCCTTCGGCCCCACCAAAACCGCCTGTTCTTGTTGGACAAGGGAATGTTGCTGGTTCCATTGTGGCCCCGGCGAATGACGCCGTAAGGTTGATGCGTGGCGTCGTGGAGAGCAAACCTGCAAGGGCGCGAGCCTCCGCTGTTCCTGCCAGCAGAAGGATGCGTGTCACGACCCGGCCTGCGCGATGATCTTCCCCGACCGGTCCACGATGATGACCTCGGTCTTTATCGGTGCGTCGCGTAGGGTATTGCGGATTGTGCCCAGCGCCGTGCCAGCGACAGCATTTGCCATATCTCCGCCTGCCATACTCAAAGCATCCAATGCCGTATTTGCGTCAGCAACCTCGGGCACGCCGGTCAACGCCGCGAGTTTCGCAAAGTTCACCTGACTGCGGCCTGAATGCAGGTCCAGAGCACCCTGACCCAATTTGGTCATCTTCCCGATACCACCTGCAATCGTCAGGCGCGGTATCGGGTGGGTGCGAAGGTACTTCAATAGCCCGCCGGCGAAGTCGCCCATATCGAGGCACGCCGTTTCAGGCAGGGCGTAGTGCGTGCGCACAGCTGCCTCGGATGTTGCACCCGTTGCACCCATCGCGTGCTCAAGTCCAGTCGCGCGGGCCACGTCAATGCCGCGGTGAATGGAGGCGATCCAGGCAGCGCATGAGAATGGGCGCACAATGCCAGTCGTCCCAAGGATCGAAATGCCGCCTTCGATTCCGAGGCGCGGATTCCATGTCTTTCGGGACAGAGCCGACCCGCCAGGGACAGAAATGGTCACATCGAAATCTGCAGTCGCCCCAAGTGCCACTGCCACTTCGTGCAATGTCTCGGTGATCATCTGACGGGGCACCGGATTTATGGCAGGCTCACCCGGTGGAATGGGCAGGCCGGGTTTTGTAACTGTTCCCACTCCCTCACCTGCATGAAAGGCGATGCCTGTGCCAGCGCGCGCTATCGCGACTCGGACTGTGATCAAAGCAAGGTGGGTCACATCAGGATCGTCGCCCGCGTCCTTCCGGACGGTTGCTTCTGACCATTCCGGACCGCCGCCTGAGTCTTCAATCCTGAATTCCGGTGTTTGCCCGCGAGGCAGGGTGATCTGGACGCGGTCCGGAGTGTTCCCGGTCAACAGACCAAAGCATGCTGCACGTGCCGCTGCCGTTGCACATGCTCCAGTGGTCCAACCGGTCCGAAGTTTCGAGGGGTCTTTACTGTCCATTTGCACAGGTTAACCACAGGTCGCGCCGGGAAAAGCATAAATCCTGTCGGTGAGGGCTTTCACGGCTGCTGTGTTCAGGACTATACGTACGAGATGACCAACGCGCCCGACCTTCCGACATATGACTGGCCCGAGCTTGCCCCCGGTTGGGTCTGGCTCGTGGGCGCAGGACCAGGAGATCCGGGGCTTGTGACTTTGCAGGCTTTGAATGCGCTGCGCCAAGCTGATGTGATCGTCTACGATGCGCTCGTCGAGCCTAAAATTCTGGACTGGGCACGCCCCGGCGCCCTGGTCGAGTATGCAGGAAAGCGGGGTGGCAAGCCCTCGCCGAAGCAGCGAGACATCTCGCTGCGGCTAGTTGACCTTGCGCGTGATGGCAACCGGGTGCTTCGCCTGAAGGGTGGAGATCCGTTCGTGTTTGGACGCGGTGGAGAGGAAGCGCAGACGCTGGTCGCTGCAGGCGTGCCGATCCGCATCGTTCCGGGGATTACGGCAGGTATCGGCGGATTGGCCTATGCCGGGATCCCGGTCACCCATCGTGATGTCAATCAGGCGGTAACCTTCCTGACAGGGCATGACCAAAGCGGCGATGCGCCTGGCGCGGTCGACTGGGATGCATTGGCCAAGTCCTCTCCGGTAATCGTGTGCTATATGGCAATCAAGACGCTGCCCAAGATTGCAGCGAAGCTGATCGAAGGTGGACGTTCTCCGCACGAGCCTGTTGCCGTGGTCTCCCATGCTGCAAGCGCAGATATGCGTGTTCTGGAGACAACACTCGGGAGTGCGGCTGCGGACGTCGTAGCTGCGGAGATCGAGCCGCCCGCGATTATTTGCATTGGTGAAGTTG
>JBGCFK010000448.1:0-4544 GCA_045106875.1 Paracoccaceae bacterium
AGATGAATCACATCGCTGCCGCCAAGGGAATCCCCTGATTCCAATGCCGGTCAATTCGCTCTATCTACGGCTGTTCAAGCGCCTCAACCCGAGCGGCACGATCTGCGAGAGACACGACATCGGATAGCCGAAACTGTCCAATCATCAGTTAAGGCTACCGAATTCGTGCTGGGCTGATTGAAACAATAAGCAGCAATACTCCCATAAATACTCATAAATACAGGTCTCCATTAAATAGCATCGCGGCCTGTCGTGAAAGGATTTTGAAACATATACGCTCTTAAGCAGGGCATCTCTTTAAATGAGGAAGATATCATGACCCTGAAACTTGTCGCAACAATAGCAGGCGCATCTCTGCTGTCGTTGTCAGCATACGCTGAAGACGGTGTCACCGCAGATACGATCACCTTTGGCCAGGTTGCCGCTTTCGAAGGCCCAGCGTCTGCGCTTGGAACGGGGATGCGGACAGGAATCTTGGCTGCATTCCAAGAGGCCAATGCAAATGGCGGCGTGCACGGCCGGAATTTGGCACTTGAGTCAGAAGATGACGGGTACGAGCCTGATCGTTCGGCGGCGGCCGTAAGTGCGATGATCGAATCCGGAAACATCTTCAGCCTGATCGGTCCCGTTGGCACGCCGACGTCAAAGGCAACACAGCCCCTCGCAACTGAAGCCGGCATGCCATATGTCGGTCCCTTCACAGGGGCAGGCTTCTTGAGGGATCCGGAGCACGGAAATGTCGTAAACATTCGCGCGACTTATGCCGCCGAAACAGAAGCCTGGATCGCCTACTTAGTTGATAAACGCGGTTTCAAGAACATTGCACTGCTCTATCAGGACGATGCATTTGGCCGGGTCGGACTAAGCGGCGTAACAGCTGCATTGAAAAATCGTGGCATGACCTTGGCTGCCGAGGGCACATATACCCGCAATACAACTGCAGTGAAGTCCGCGGTTCTAGCGATCCGAAAGGCGACGCCAGACGCCGTTGTCATGGTGGGTGCCTACAAGCCGGTCGCAGAGTTCATTCGTCTCTCCAAGAAACTGAAAATGGATTCAGTTTTCGTAAACATCTCGTTCGTTGGTTCCAAGGCTTTGGCCAGCGAACTGGGACCGGACGGCGTAGGTGTGATCATTAGCCAGGTCGTTCCATTCCCCTGGGATGGCAGTGCGCCCATTGTCGCTGAATATCAAGCAGCGATGAAGGCAATGAATGCCGACGCAGAACCCGGTTTTGTGACGCTGGAGGGTTACATTGTGGGTCGCTTGGCTATCGAGGCGCTGGAGAGGGCCGGAGCTGATCCGACCAGAGACGCCTTTCTGAACGCGATCTGGCAGATGAGCTCGATTGATCTGGGCGGCATCACAATGCAATTCGGCAAGGGTGACAGTCAGGGTCTCGACACTGTCTTCCTGACGGAAATCACTGCCGATGGCGGCTTCGCCCCGTTGGAGCAACCAGGCAGTTGATCACCGGATAGATCTTGTGAACGTTCTTCCCCGTCAACGTGGGGAAGAACGACGCCACGTCTCGATCAGGAAACATACGTGTCGATGGAGAAAAAGATATGGTCAAAGTCGTAGAACTCCTGACGCGGAACCAGGCAAAAACCAAGTCTCTTCGGACCGCATTCGAGCGAGCCTTCGGTGCTTCTGTCGGGCTGATTGTTTTGTGCGCGACGGTAGGACTTACAGCACTCTTCTTTATCTGGTCCGAGTTTGCGACCCTGCGGGACGAACGTTTGCGCGACGTACGCCTTGACAGTTCTTTGATCCAAAAAACCCGGGGTGTTATTGAACACATCAAAGTGCTGGGGTACGGGTCGGACGCAGACGGGATTCGTGCGATTGTCCAGGACATTGAACGACAGATATCTGATGCCGAAGCAACCTTGGCGCAAATGCCGGATGTTGACCGTTCAGGTTTTCAACCACGACTTGATGCCGTGCGAGCTGCTGCCCTGACACTTGCCGATAGAAGAACCGAGGCCCTCGCCGCACTGGCGGATCGTGAGGCTGCGCTGAATGAATGGGTCAAACTCAGCGCCCAGATTAACATGACAATTGCGCCCATCGTGGATAATTCGATCTTCGAGCTCGTCATTGGCGGCGAAGATGTTTCCGACGCGACAAACAAGATGATCTCCCAATTGGTCGACAAGGACTTCGGCCAGCTTCAGACAATCCTGCAGCTAAGGTCGGCGATGAACCTTCTGTTTGGATCTGAAACCGGTCTGCAGTTTGCTGAAGACGCGGCGGTCATCTCGATCATGGCGGACCTGAAACAGGCCGCCCTGTATCGGCTGAAAAACGCGATGGAAAACTTCAGCGCTTCCGGTGCTTCGGAGGCCGCCGACCTGCTGCCCAAAATCGAAAACTTGCTGGCGTTTGTTGACAAGACCGGCAATACGAAAACTGCAAACTCAGGCGCGGCGATCGACAAGCTGATGCGCCTAAGGCGCGAGATCGAACTTAAGTTGGACGGGGTTCTGGATGAACGGATCTTCGATCTGACGATCAGCGCCGATGATGCCACAACGGCGAATGCAAAGCGAATCAAAAGCCTGATGGATGTTCAGGTGGCGACAATGCGTGATCTTCTGCAATTGGACGCTTTGATTGGACGATATCTCAGCAATGTTTACGGGGTTGCCCTGGCGTCGAATGAGGCGGCGGTCGTAATTGCAGAAGACGTTCTGATTGCGATATCTGCGCGGCTGGAAAGCTTTGAGGTAACTGCCGTCGATGGCTTGGATGCGCAGCTGACCGCCCTGCTTGCGGCGTCGGATCCAGAAACCGGCATCGCGCAGCAGCGGCGCCTAGAGCTTGCGAAAGTCCATGCATCCGAGCAGGCGGTGAAGGCCGCAGTTGAGGAAGTCGATGCGATGACTTCGCAGGCAGAGAACTTGATTGATGTTACCCTGGACAAAATGGATGCAGCTGGGGCACGTGTGGCATCCACAATTCAGTTAGGTGGCATCGGCATTGCCGTGACGGTTGTCCTGGGCCTTCTGTGCGGGGTCTTTACGTTCCTGTTCGTTCGCCGGGTTGTCATTGGTCCGCTGACCGAGCTGAGCGCCCGAACAAACGCATTGGCAAGCGGTGATCTATCGGTGGATCCTGGATTTGAAGACCGCAGGGATGAAGTGGGTCAAATGTCTGCCGCACTGCGAATCTTTCGGGACAACTTTGAAACGACACGTCGACTGGAGGAAAGCCTCATCAGTCTTCTGAGCCGGGCGAAAATCAATGCCGAAGCGGTCGCAAACGGAAGTCAATCCATGGCCACACAGGCAACAGCGATTGGGAATGGTGCGGAGTCCCAAGCCTCGGCAGCGCAAGTAGCCAGTGAAGCTGTTACAGAGATGACGGCCAATACCCAACAGTCCGCGGAAGGCGCGGCCAAAACCGAAAAGATCGCTGCGTCTGCTGCAAGGGATGCAGAAAAATCGGGCGAGCGCGTTGGCGAGGCCGTAGCGGCGATGGAGACGATTGCAGAGCGGATAGGGATCATTCAAGAGATTGCGCGTCAAACCGATCTACTTGCGCTGAACGCTGCAGTCGAGGCTGCCCGTGCAGGCGAACATGGGAAGGGCTTCGCTGTCGTTGCGTCGGAAGTTCGCAAGCTTGCAGAACGGAGCCAGCTTGCTGCGCTTGAGATTCAAGACCTGTCTATCAACACCGTAGACGTCGCAAAATCCGCTGGCCAGATGCTGACCGAGGTTGTGCCGCAGATCAAGTCAACGGCTGAATTGGTTCAGGAGATCACCATCGCGGCGGAGGAACAGCGCATCGGTGCGGAGCAAATCGAAAATTCACTTCTTGAGTTGAGTAAGATCATTCAAGACAATCGCAGCACAGCGAACGCTGCGGAGGTTACCGCTCGGGAGTTGTCGGATCAGGCCGATGACCTACGAACGATGATAACTGAAAGTGATGTCGTTGGGAACAATACTGCTGATGACGATTCGGAAAACACCACCGAGTCGGCGATTGCAGCATAGGCGCCGCAGCCCACTACATCGGCTAACTTTGACCAATGATTGATGTTCAGATCTATGCCTGAGCCTGCGTGGAAACATGCTTTCGATTGATCATGTCCTAGTGGCCTGCTGCCGGTTTCGTGTACCCCGGGTTAGGTTTGCATAGCTCGGTCCTCGAACGCCATGGGGCTTAGGTGGCCCAGCTTCGAGTGGCGTCGCCTCGGATTGTAGAAGCGCTCGATGTAGTCGAACACGTCGGCACGCGCAGCGTCACGGGTGCGGTAGACCTTGCGGGCTGTCCGTTCGGTCTTCATCGATGAGAAGAAGCTCTCCATCGCCGAGTTGTCCCAGACGTTGCCGGCGCGGCTCATCGAGAGCGTTTTCGGAGCAAATTGAATCACGAATACCCTGCCGCGCTTCGGAGCTATGTTTGAATCTGGTGCCCGGGCGATTTGAGTGTCGGCGGTGCATCTGGTTGGTTTGAAGTCGCAAAACAAACCACCAACCATTGAGGACGCACCACCATGGACGAGGCTAACATCATCGATTTTGCGGGTCGAG
>JBGCFK010000449.1:0-3094 GCA_045106875.1 Paracoccaceae bacterium
TGGAAGAGCTTGCCGACAAGCACGAAGTTATCGGTCAGGTGCGCGGCAAGGGACTGTTCCTCGGCGCGGAGTTGGTCGCGGACCGCGCGAGCCGCAAGCCTGTGGAAGAAAAACGCGTGCAGGCGGTCGTGGCTGACTGCATGGCGCAGGGTGTTATCATCGGCGCGACAAACCGTTCATTGCCGGGCAAGAACAACACCCTTTGCTTCTCGCCCGCCCTTATCGCGACCACTGATGATATCGACCATATCTGCGATGCTGTGGATGGAGCTCTTGGGCGCGAGTTCAGCTAAATAAATCCCAACACTCAAACGCTAAAGCCCCGGTATCAACCGGGGCTTTTTTCATTCAGATCAATTGATTCTGAGGCTTAAACCGCTGCTGTCAAAGGCATGCAGATTTTCCTGTTCAAACTTCAGATCGATCTGGTCGCCGGGTACAAAACTGGTGGAGCCGTTGACACGCACCGTGATCTGGCCGGCATCCCCACAGGACATAATGACAAAGGTATCCGCGCCGAGATACTCAAGCAGGTCTACCGTTCCTGTAATATGACCCGTCCCCTTGTCTACCAGCGCGATATGCTCAGGTCGAATACCCAGGGACACCGCCCCATCCGGCAGGGAAACGGAAGGGAAAGAAGCCGCAGGCGCCACGTTCATACGCGGAGAGCCGATGAACTGTGCCACAAACAGATTTGCCGGGTTTTCATAGAGTTCCCGCGGCGTGCCGACTTGCGCGATCTTGCCGAATTCCAGCACGACAATCCGGTCCGCGAGGGTCATCGCCTCAACCTGACCGTGGGTGACGTAGATCATCGTGGCCGCCAGTGTTTGATGCAGTTTGGCAATCTCGTAGCGCATTTCGACGCGTAAGGCGGCATCCAGATTGGACAACGGCTCGTCAAACAAGAAGGCCGTCGGATCACGCACGATGGACCGCCCGATCGCAACCCTTTGGCGTTGCCCACCCGACAGGTCCTTGGGCCGCCGGTCGAGATAAGCGTCCAGTTTCAAAACCCGTGCGGCCTCATCAACCTTGGCATCAATTTCGGATTTGGCGAGCCCCGCCGCTTTCAGCGGAAAGCCCACGTTGTCCCGCACGGACATGTGCGGATAAAGTGCGTAGCTTTGGAACACCATCGCCAGACCGCGTTTGCTGGGCGGCTCCGCTGTGGCGTCCTTGTCACCAATCATGATCTGACCGCGGGAGGTTTCCTCCAACCCCGCAATCATCCGCAACAACGTGGATTTACCACAGCCTGACGGGCCAACGAAAATGATGAACTCACCTTCTTCGATGGTCAGGTCCACGCCCTTGATGACCTGGACTTCTCCAAACCATTTCTCGACAGCTTTCAACTCGATTGAAGACATCAGGCTGCTCCCTTAACTGATTGCCTGTCACGACCGGCCCAGGTGAGCCAGATCGCGGCAGTCCATGTGAAATTGCTGCCGCCGCAAGGTGTGGCGTCCAGCGGATCAAAGTATTCGTAGAACCCGCGCTGTTCGATCAGTGTCGCGGTTTCGGAACGCAGCCGTTCCTCGAGATCATCGCGCCCCGAGCCACGCAGACCAATGGCGATAAGCGCGTTGATGAACGGCCAAGACGGCCCCCGCCAATAGCGCCTCGGATCGAAGATCTTTGCCTGCGGGTCTGCGGAGGGAATGCCATAACGCACCGCGTCCCAGACCCGCATCAGCTGTTCGTCCAATTCGGGATTCCCGGCCTCTGCGAGATAGGCAAGGAACGCGCCGGACCCCAGAACACCGGCAAATTCCCCGGTGCGCAGATCCTTGGCGTCATAAGCGTGCAGGTCAGGGTTCCAGATCAGCGGCAGAGCGTTGCGCAACGTATGCGACCAACCCTCGATCTCGGAGACGTCTTCCCCAATCGCACGGCCCAACAATGCCAGATCATCATGTGCGCGCAGCAACATGAACGTGATTCCGGGGTCGGCCATCAGAAACGGCCCTTCGCTGACGATGCGCGCCTGATCCCAACCGGTTTTCACGCCGACCTGGACCATCGCGATATACCGGTCGTAGTCTTCCTTGCCGGGGCGCATCGACGGGTCGACATGGCCGGTATCGCGGCGCTGGTATTCGCCTACGCCGGAGCCGTCGACCCCAGCCATCCCGATATCCCAGTCCGGGCAGTTGTCGCGACCGCTTTCCCATGGGTGGCTGATCGCTGCCGGCCCGTGCCTGCACCTGTATTCGTGCCACCAGCGGTGCCATTTCAGAAACTTCGGAAACAGCGCTTTCAGGGCGTCCTGTCCCGCGTCCTTGTCCGCTTCCCAGATCAACCGCGCCATAATAGCGGCGATCGGTGGCTGCGTTATGCCCGATGTGGGAGGTGTCTGCCCCGTGGACCACACGTCGGGTCCGGGGAAGTATCCCGGATCCGATTGATGAAAGATGATGTGCGGCACCATGCCGTCATCCCATTGCGACGCCATCAGCGTCTCAAGTTCCTGCCAGGCGCGTGGCAAATCGAAGGTGGAATACCCCCAGGCCGCAAAAACGCTGTCCCAGTTCCACTGGTAGGGGTAAAGACCATCGGTCGGGATCGTGTAGCCACCACGATCGTTTTTACGCAATATGTCGCGTGCTTGGCTGTCGAGAGATGTCATAACGCTATCCTTTCACGGAGCCTGCGGTCAGGCCCTTGGTCATGAACTTTTCCAGTCCGAGAAACAGCGCCATGATGGGCACTGTCGCGATGACCGAGCCCGCCATCAGGTGCTGACGCGGAATTTCCGAAGAGTTGAGAGAGGCAATGCCCCGGGTGAGCGTGAATTTGGTCGGGTCATCCAGCAACATGAAGGCCAGCAGGAACTCGTTCCAGGCGATCATGAAGACATAGAGCGAAACCGACGCCAGAGCGGGCAGCGACAATGGCAGGGTGATCTGCCAGATCACGGCCAAGCGCGACAGCCCGTCCATTAGGCCTGCTTCCTCCACCTCTCCGGGCAAGCCGCGGAAGTAACCCTGTAGCATGTAGAGTGCGACCGGGATGGTGGTGACCGGGTAGATCATCACGATCCCCCAGAAAGAGTTCCGCAAGCCTGTCATCGAAAAGGCGATGTAGA
>JBGCFK010000045.1:0-5975 GCA_045106875.1 Paracoccaceae bacterium
CATATGGATCGACAGCAAAGCGGTTCTCGGCCCGGACCCCGGCCTTGTAGGCCCAGTGTGCGGCAACGCCCGTTTCGGCCACCGCGTGCATGTCCTGCGTACGTATCTGTATCTCTGTCCGTGCAGCCGAGGCCGAGAACACGGTCGTATGAAGCGAGCGATATCCGTTCGCCTTGGGACCGGAGATGTAGTCCTTGAAACGCCCCGGCACGACACGCCAGTTCCGGTGAACGGCTCCGAGCGCGCGATAGCAGTCTTCCTCGGATTGGCACAGGATGCGAAAGGCATAGATGTCGGAGAGCTGTGAGAAAGGAACTTCCTTCTCCTGCATCTTGCGCCAGATGGCATAGGGTCGTTTCTCGCGCCCGCGCACTTCGACATCCAGACCGGCGGCGGCCATGAAAGCCTCGATCTCGGCAGAAATCTCGGGGATCTGATCGCCCTTGTCCCGGCGCAGCGTGATGAAACGGCGCATGATCGAGATGCGCGCTTCGGGGTTGAGCACTTCGAAGGACAGGTCCTCCAGCTCATCCCGTATGGTCTGCATCCCCATGCGGCCCGCAAGCGGCGCGTAAATCTCCATCGTCTCGCGCGCGATGCGCTCCCGCTTCTCGGCGCGCAGATTGCCGATGGTGCGCATGTTGTGCATCCGGTCGGCAAGCTTGACCAGAATAACGCGGACATCCCGTGCCATGGCAAGCAGGAGCTTGCGGAAGTTCTCGGCCTGGGCGGTTTCCTTGGAGGACAGTTCCAGTTGCGTCAGCTTGGTGACACCGTCGACCAGATCGGCAATCTCCTGACCGAACAGACGGGTGATCTCTTCATGCGTGGCGTCAGTGTCCTCGATCGTGTCGTGCAGCAAGGCAGTCACAATCGAAGCATCGTCCAGCCGCAGATCGGTCAGAATCGCTGCAACCTGCAAGGGGTGGCCGAAATAGGGGTCGCCATTGGCCCGCTTCTGATGCGCGTGCATCTTAGCGCCGTAAACATAGGCACGATCCAGCAGATTTTCGTCAGTATGCGGATTGTAGTCGCGGACCCTGTCAACCAGCTCGAACTGACGGATCACTGCGAGCCTCCAAGCCCCTTTCGAACGCGATCAATCCCCTGACGGTCTGATCAGTTCCCCTGCTCGGCCATCAATGCACGAAGCAGCTTTTCTTCATCAAGGTCATCGATCACCGGCTGTGCGCCCGAGCCGGCTGCCTCGGCACCACCACCCATGAGAAGCGCCATATTGTCTTCTTCGGGCTCGTCCACCTCGATATGGATCTGATGCGACTCGACCGCTTCTTCGTGCAGCTCGCCGGGCGTCAGGGTCTCTTCCTCGATCTCGCGCAGGGCGACGACCGGGTTCTTGTCGTTGTCCCGCTCGACCGTGATCGGCGCGCCAGAGGAGATCGTGCGTGCGCGGTGCGCAGCCAGCATCACCAGATCAAACCGGTTTGGGACCTTGTCGATGCAATCTTCAACGGTCACGCGTGCCATAGGCGGGACTCCAATGTCAGAACCATGGGAAAGCGGCAGATAATGTGCCAGGTCGGAAAATGCAAGCGCCCATATGCTTTTCGGCAATATGGACGCTTGCCGTTCCGGGCGCTCTGTGGTGAAGCACAGACGAGACTCGGAACGCCGTCGGCACGCACCGGGACCAAAGCAAGCAACGCAGTCCCGGCGCGCACCGGCTGGCAAGTCAGAGGCTACTTCTCACGCGGCCCTTTTTGCACCTTTCAGGATGCCCGGACCTCCTCTCGACCGCCAACCTGTCAGGGTCGACAAGGACAGGTATAGGCGTTTGGCCGAACCTGCTCTGTACCGAACATTACATCTCAAAAAGAATTTTAAATTAGGTCAAACAGAGGCGATTTCTGGGCCGGCAGATCTGTTTGACAGGCCGGGCTCGCCGGGTACGCTCTGGCCATTCAACGGGGGACCATTTGAAAACCGACGATCAGCTCGCCCAGATCGAAAAGATTGCCAACAATGCACGGACCACGTGGTTCGGGCTGCTGGCGCTGTTAGTGTTTGTCGGCGTCACGCTGATGGGGCACAAGGACAGCGACTTCTTCGCTTACGGGGCCGCAACCCAACTGCCGCTGGTGAACATCGAGGTCCCGCCCCGCACCTTCTTCTACGCAGCCCCTGTGCTGACCACTGCCCTTTACGTCTACCTCCACGTCTACCTCGCCGCACTCTGGCCAGCGCTCGGGGCGCTGCCGCTGCGCGTGGACGGCGATCCGGTGGAGGAACGCATCTACCCCTCCATCCTCACCCGCTCCGGACTGTTCCTGCGCCGCCAACTCCGCGACGAGCCCAGGATATCGGCACAGGGCGGCGGCTGGGGTAGCGTGGGCATCGCCTTCGCCATGACATGGAGTTTTGGGCAGATCATCCTCGCCCTCCTCTGGTGGCGGTCGATGCCGCTCCATTCCGAGATGCTGACGCTCTGGATCGGGCTCTGGTTCTGGGCCACGCTGGCGGTGGGTTCGTGGAGCGCGCTGAACATGGCGCTCGCGCTGGCGGACCGTGATGGCCACAGCGTCGAGACATTGATCGCGGAACTGCCCCGCCCCGCGCGCCTTGCCCTGATCCCCATCGGGGTTTGGGGCGTCTTGCTGGTGTCGGCCATCGGCTGGCTGAGGACCGAGGGCGGGTTCGAGGAATTTGTGGACGACCCGTGGATCGACTCGGAGTTAACAGCCCACATCATTCCACTGGCGCAAGCCCAATTGGCCGAAGCCGAGCTGTCCCGCAAACCCGCCGACTGGCTGGACTTCGAGGATTGGAAGAAAGAGTACACGCTGAAGTTCCGCAAACGCTATGATCTACCTGCGAAGCCTGAAGAATGGGACCAGTCCTACCGCGACGAACTCGCTGAGGAGATTCCAGAACGCTGGCGGGCGGCAACCCAAAGCCTCGATAAGGTCAGCCTACGGGGCGCCGACCTGCGAGGCGCCAACCTAGACACGGCGTTTCTGGCAGGGGCAATTCTCGAGCAGACTAGGCTCGATGGGGTTTCCCTTCGCGAAGCAGATTTGTCTGGTGCCCGCTTGTACTTCGCCAGAGGATGCGTTGTAGACTTCACCGCCGCCAGACTAGACGGGACCATACTGGACTATGCAGAACTCCCCTTAGCGAACCTACGAGGTGCGCACCTCAGCGACTCGATTTTCAATGACGTTGTAAAAATAAGTGCCGCGTTGGGTGAATACAGATCATCCGGAGACAATGAATTCCAACGCTGGCTCGATCAATCATTTGGCGACCCGCAAACTAGACTTCCTGCACGTTTATCTCGACCAGAATGGTGGGATTCGGACATAGAAACCGATTTCTTTTTCGACAATGAGTATCTCGATTGGGTTGAGAGTACGCAGTACCACTACCCGGACTGTTTGGCGTCAAATTGGATCACCAAGGAGATATGGCAACCTTAGCTCGATCCATCATCGTCAAACGCGCAGCATTTCGTCGACCCATCGACTTCCAGCACATACGTTTGCCATAGGCATGCCGTACACGTGCCATACGCTTGTCATACGGGGTGAAAATGGCCTCCATCACCCCCGCATGCGGCTGGCATTCGCGTCCCAGATCGGCGCGTGCTGGATCTCGGCGCCCAGGCGTTCGCCCAGCAATTCGATCTCCCAACCGGCCTCGGCGCCCTCGTGTTCCTTGGGGATATAGCCCATGGCCATGGACTGTTCCGACCCATGCGCGTATCCGCCCGAGACGACCCAGCCGACCACGTTTCCGTTCAGCCAGATGGGCTCGTCCCCGATCACGTCCGCGTCCTTCGAGGCGACACGGAACGCCTTCAGCCGCACGCTTCCACCATTCGCACGCTCGGCCAGTGCAGCTTTTTTTCCAATGAAATCCACGTCTTTCTCGTAGGCGATAAAGCGGTCCAGCGCGGCCTCGACCGGGCCATAAAGCGGCCGGTACTCGCGCGCCCAGCCGCCAAAGTTCTTCTCCAGCCGCATGGCATTCAGCGCGCGCAGGCCGAACATCCGAATGCCAAACTCCTCACCCGCAGCCAAAAGCTGTTCGAAAACATGGCGTTGGTATTCGGGCTTCATCCAGATCTCGTAGCCCAGGTCGCCGGTGAAGCTGACGCGCCCAACAAGGCAGGGTGCCATGCCGATCTCCATCTCGCGCATCGCCATGAACTTGAAACTGCTGGGCGAGATGTCCGAATGTGTCAGCTTCTCCAATACCTTGCGGGCATTTGGTCCAGCGATGGACAGGCCGCAAACCTTCAGTCCGACATTTTCGAGCGTCACCGACCCGTCGTCCGGCAGGTGCTGCTCGAACCAGCGCATGTAGTAGACCTCGGCCATGCCCGAGCCCGCGAGGAAGTATAGGCCGCCCGGAATACAGCCCAGCGACAGGTCGCCAATCAGCTTGCCGTCTTCCTTCAGCATCGGCGCCAAGGTCATGCGTCCTGGGTTCGGCATCTTGCAGGCGAGCATCTTGTCCAGCCAGTCATGCGCGCCGGGGCCACTAACCTTGAACTTGGAGAAGCCGGAAATCTCCATCATTCCAACGCTTTCACGCACGGCCTTGACCTCGGCTTTGACGTGATCGAAGTCCGTCGAGCGGCGCCATGAGAACTCGTCCTTGGTGCCATCCGGGCTGAACCACAGCGGCGCCTCCAGCCCCCAGCTGTCACCCATCTGTGCGCCCATATCCATCAGCCGGTCATAGATCGGCGTGGTCTTGTACGGGCGGGCCGCAGTCAGTTCCTCGTTCGGGAACTTGATCGAGAAGCGGCGGGAGTAGTTTTCCTGCACCTTCGAGTTCGTGTAGGACATCGAGTTCCAGTCGCCGTAGCGTGCGATGTCCATGGCCCATACGTCAAAGCCCGGATCGCCGTTCATCATCCAGTTCGACAGCGCGAGGCCGACGCCGCCGCCCTGGCTGAAGCCTGCCATGACACCGCAAGCGGACCACATGCCGGGGAGCCCACGAATGGGGCCGATCAGCGGGTTCCCGTCGGGCGCGAAAGTAAACGGGCCGTTGATGATCTGTTTGATGCCTGCGTTGCCGAAAGCCGGGAAATGCTCGAATCCTACTTCGAGGCTTGGCGCGATCCGGTCGATATCGGGTTGCAGCAGTTCGTGGCCAAAGTCCCATGGGGTTTCCCGCTCGGACCATGGCACGCAGGCTTTTTCGTAGGTGCCCATGAGCATGCCGCCGCGTTCCTGACGCAGGTACAGTTCCCCGTCGAAATCGACCGCATGGACGACTTCCTTGCCGGTCTTCTCGTTGATCTCGGCAACCTCGGGCATGTCCTCGGTAATAAGGTACATGTGTTCCATGGCGAGGATCGGCAGTTCGAGCCCGACCATGCGCCCTACTTCGCGCGCCCAAAGCCCGCCTGCGTTCACGACATGCTGACAGGTGATCTTGCCCTTGTTGGTGACGACCTCCCATTCGCCCGAGGGCGACAGGTTGATCTCTTCGACCTTCGTGTGGGTTTCGATGGTCGCGCCCTTGATGCGTGCCGACTTGGCGTAGGCATAGGTCACGCCGGAAGGGTCGAGGTGCCCGTCTACATACGTCTCCAAGCCCCCGACAAAGCAGGATGGATCCAGCAGCGGCATGATGTCGTGTGCCTCTTCGGGCGTGATGACGCGGCTTTCAATATCCAGATAGCGGCCCTTGGCGAGGGTCGACTTGAGCCAATCGAAGCGCTCTTCGGTAGCGGCCATCATCACACCGCCGGTCATGTGGAAGCCAGTGGCCTGCCCGCTGAGTTCCTCGATCTCCTTGTATAGGTCGATGGTGTACTTCTGCAGCTTGGCAACGTTGGGATCGCCGTTGATGGTGTGACAGCCCCCTGCCGCGTGCCAGGTAGAGCCGGACGTCAGTTCGTCGCGTTCAAGCAATACGACGTCTTTCCAGCCGTCACGCGCGAGATGATAGAGGACCGAGCAGCCGACAACACCGCCCCCGATTACAACGACCCTAGC
>JBGCFK010000450.1:0-3787 GCA_045106875.1 Paracoccaceae bacterium
GGCGGAACCACCGCCCCGGAGAGATCAAAGCTGACTGCGCCCGAAAGCCCGCTTATGTCGAAAACATCATCATAAGCACTGGATTCGACATGCCCCGATACCGGGACCTCGAATTGGAGTGCAAACGCATCATCTGCATGGTCGGGCAGTTCATCATCGAGTTGTGCGGCGATCTGATAAGCAAAATTGCTGTTGCTGGCCTGATTATGTCCAACCACCACTTGCAGGCCACCCTCAAATTCGACGGGGACCCTGTAGAAGACATGCGTTCCATTGTTTGGAATATTGAAAGAGCCATCCGGAACAACCTGCTGTCCTGCGTCGTTAAAGAGCTGGATGTTCAGAGAACCAAACTGGCTTCCGTTCTCTCTGACGTAAACCGAGACCTGACCACCCGGCGCCGCGTCCAATAGATATCTGTGACCGCTCGCGGGCATCGTGCCTGAGATGTAGACTGGGTCATCATAAGCGATGTCCGTGTCGAGCCCTCCCTGATCAGCGGCAGTGGTCAAGCTTGCCTGGGGCGGAACAACAAGACCGTTGTCGACGAGCTGCAATTGTACAGACCCGCTCGCAAGGGTTGAGCCAATGTCAATGTCGAACATACCGGATGACGATGCAATGAACTGCTTTTGAAACGCAGTCGTTGGGGCGCGGTACACTTCATCCAGGACGCTATCATCCGGGTTACGGATCTTCAAAAGCGTATGCGTGAGTGGCGGGAACTGACCGCTGATCGGTGTCACGAGTAGTGTGTATTTGTGTCCTTCCTGCAGCATGTACGAGAAGGTATCTGTGTCGCCCGGCCCCGACACATAAGCCGACATCGGTTGCCCCAGGGCTGCCGGTGTGCCTGTACTATCCGGGAAGTCGTCAACGACCGGGGTCGCGCCGAGATTCTCTAGCGAGATCAGATAGTCGCCCGTTGCACTGGCCAGACCCGTAACTCCGAACCTGTAGGCTCCAGAAGACCCGACGGGCACGGGCAGCGTGAACTCGCCCAGACCGTTACTGCCCGACTGGACATCGCCGATGAAGGCGCCGTTCGCATCAAAAACATCAACCCGAAAATCCGAAAGCGCGTCATTGTTGCCTGCAAAGCCCTCAACACGCAAAAGATAGCTTTGCCCGCCAACAAGAACGTTGCTGTCGATGGGATCGGAATCGTCGGCGGTGTTGATACGTGCAAAGCGCGCAGCGCCATCATCATCGATGCTACCCGGATCCGCGTCTGTGAACTCGTCCACATTGGTCGCGATAACCGGCGCAACAGTTTCGCTTTCACTGGAACCCACAGACAGAAGTGAGGCCTCCGCCGTGATCTCTGCCGGCGCGCCTTCTGTTGTTGCGACTAGATAATAATCCCCGAAGGAGGCACCATCGAGATCAAGCGTGGCCTCGGTCGTCCCGGCAAAGGACAGTACAGCGCTTTGCAACGCCTCTGACGTGTCGCCGCGCCCGTTAAGATCCACGTCTCGGAGCAGCATGACCGTTGTTTTGGCGCCGCCCCAAAGCGTCACGGCGACCGAGATTTTCCCGTTGGAAGCCGCAGACACCTTCCAGACAAACGCATCCGAGCCACTGGCCGAGCCGTTTGTGCGGGCGTCATCCCCTATACTCAGCTCCACCGAACGAACGCTGGCACCCGTCAAGTCCACGCCTGTGCCAACAGGCGGTGGTGGCGGCGTGACTGGCGTCTCAATGTCAATCACCCCGGGCGTTGGCGGAGTTGGATCCAATCGAATGATCTGCGCAGTTTCCGTTTGGCTGGTTTCAATCTCAGTCAAAACGACAGCGTCCTGGCTTTCATCCGCTGGGATTGTCAGGACGGCAGAGCCTCCAAGCAAACCTCCGCCGGTCAGGAAGCTCGCCAAGGAAGGCGCCTCACCAAGTGGGAAGGACTGGTTCAGCTGAGACGCGATCGCTTCAATTGCCGCGGCGGTTGTCCAGGCAAGCTCGAAACGCGTTTGAAAGGCAAACTCTGCGCCCGGGAAGGGCGAGACTTCGCGCCCAGTCAGAACCGAAAGGCGGCCGTTTTCATCAATGAATAGGACCTCGAGTGGAGCGCCGACCTGGTCCCCGTAGGCATAGATAAGGCGATCCCCCGGGCTTAACAGATCAGCGGCCTGACCAATGAGCGCAGAATCCAGGATCGAAGCGAAATCTGATAGGACAGAAGCACCCTCAACATCTTCAAAAGAGAGATTTTCCAAACGCGCCGCCACGTTGAACGCGACAACTTCGGGCTGCACCGCCACTTCCAAGTCAACCGTTTCGACTAGGGCCGCTACGCCAAGGTAAATATCATCGATAAACGCCTCGGCGAGGTCTCCTGCCTCATAGAGCAGCTCGACCGTCGTCGTATCATCGATCCGGTCAATTGCATTGGCCGTGTAGAAGATCGAATTCACAAACCCCAAGACATTGCTAAAGACATCTGGCAAGGGCACCGCAGACGCTACCTGTGCCATGGCAGATCCAAATTTATTGATGCTCTCCAAAAGGAAACGTTCGGATGCCAGTTCAAATGCCCAGCTGACCGCTGGCGGTGCACTATTTGAGATCGCAGCAGACGCCTCATAAAACTCTAGCGCCTTTATGCCGTCAGTCAGGTCGCTTACGATACCAGCCAGCGTGCCAAGCTGTCCAATGATGATCCGCCCGGATGCACCATCCTCGACGGTGGCAATGTCCAGAAACAGGATCGTTTCCGCCTTAAACTGCGCGAACGTGAGAGGATCAAAGGTCCCTTGAAGGAGATCCGTGAGGACTTGCGTGGCCAAACCGCTCAACTTGTAGAGCGACTTTATCGCTGCGGGAGTGTCTGAGCCGATGGTGCCGATCGTTCCAACCGCGGTGCCCAGCAATGAGATCTGGTCACTCACGCCCTGCGCTGGATTCCATCGCGTTAACGTCAGCGCCTTAAATACAATGTCCCCGATACTTACGAGGTGCGTGGCGCCCTCACCAAACTTCTCGGCGGTTGTGTCCAGAAATGTCCCGAATGAAGAGACCTCACTGTATTGCTCGACGTCTGCGATGAGGTCGTTCAATTGGCGCTTGAGATCGACCAAAGCTCGAACTGGTGACAGCTCAAAGGATGCGACCCCGAAATGTACGGTCAGCTTCTCTATTGCAGAGAACAGGTGCAGGATGTCTGCGCCGATGTCCTCAAACACCTCAAAGCTGATGCCGATACTTTGGACATTAATCGGGGTCTCAAACAGGCTGTCCCGAATTGTGGCACCTTCAAGCGCCTGATATTTTTGCTCAGCGTTTGCAAGGAAGATCTGCAGCTGCCGCTCTGGATCCGCAATCCGCTCAATTGCGCTAATTTCATCGTCCGTCAGCTTGATAGACGTGCGGTTCGTCAAAATGTACGCTAAAGAATGTGAAAATCCCATCCTCTCTCTCCTTAAAGACTTACTGGTGACCGTCCGAAGAAACTGCACCGGCGGCGTGCGGATCATCCGTATTTTATAGTTTGCACGTAGTTAGTTAGCTGTCAAATATGCGGACAGAGGGATGTCGCGTTTCAGGATTGGACTACGTCCCTAATCGAGCAGAGCACTCTTATGTCCTCTGTCAATGCTCTGCATCACGGTTTCTTTCTCCGGCGAATATTGCGCCGGTTACTTTATGACGGATCGCACACAGGAGAGGGCGGAACCTTGAGACGTCGGTGATCAGACTCTTATGCGCGGGTTGGTTACCGCATTCCCGTTCATGCGTCTGGGGCTTTTCCTGTCTAAAGGCGGGCGTCGATCCGAGACCGGCCACATAGTGC
>JBGCFK010000451.1:0-10020 GCA_045106875.1 Paracoccaceae bacterium
CCCGGTCGCCGAAAAAGCAGGTGCCAAGCTGGAGACACTCGGCGTCTGGGTCGGCGGCACACCCTATGAGAGCGCGGGCACGTTCCTTGCCAAAGTGCCGGAACAGGGGCATTTCACAACCGTCGAGCGCACGCCCGATGATCTTGCCGCGATCCTGTATACCTCCGGCACGACCGGGCGGTCCAAGGGCGCCATGATCACGCATGGCAATCTCTGGTCCAATGCCGAGACGCTTGTGAAGTTCTGGGGCGTTACATCAGGCGATGTGTTGCTGCATGCGCTGCCGATCTTCCATGTGCACGGGCTATTTACCTCGTCGAACACTATCCTTGCGGCCGGAGCTTCGATGATCTGGCAGCAGCGGTTCAGCGCCGATGCGGTGGTCGCCGCCCTGCCGCGCGCCACCTGCATGATGGGCGTGCCGACCTTCTATACCAGACTGCTGGATCACGCGGACTTCACCGGCGATCTGACACAGCACATGCGCCTCTTTGTAAGCGGCTCTGCACCCATGCTGGTCGAGACGCATGAGCAGTTCCAGAAGGTGACCGGCCACACCGTGCTGGAGCGTTACGGAATGACAGAGACGCAGATGAACACGTCCAACCCGCTGGAGGGCAAACGCATCCCGGGCACAGTGGGTTTTCCTCTGCCGGATGTTGATGTGCGCATCACCGATCCCGAAACGGGCGCAGGACTGCCCAATGGCGAGGTCGGTATGATCGAAGTGCGCGGCCCCAATGTCTTCAAAGGGTATTGGCGCATGGCTGAGAAGACAGCCGAGGAACTGCGCGGGAATGGCTTCTTCATCACAGGCGATCTCGGCAAGATCGATGCGGGCGGCTACGTGTCGATTGTCGGTCGCTCGAAAGATCTGATCATCTCGGGTGGTTACAATGTCTACCCAAAAGAGATCGAAGAGGCCGTCGATCTGCTGCCCGGGGTCGTCGAGAGCGCGGTCATCGGCGTGCCGCACCCGGATTTCGGTGAGGCTGTTGTTGCGGTTATCGTGTCCGAGAAAGGTGTCGAGCTTGAAGAGGGCTCCATTCTCGCGGGACTTGGCGATCAGTTGGCCAGGTTCAAACAGCCGAAACGCATCTTTTTTGTCGACGAGTTGCCGCGTAACACGATGGGGAAGGTCCAGAAGAAAACCCTGCGTGAAGAGCATGCGGGGTTATTCAGCGGCTGACGAAGCAAACGGGCCTCGTGCCCGCTGCGCGGTCCCTCGGACGACATATCTCACGCTCATCGCTCCGCTCGATCGCTCGGGCGGGCGCCCCGTCGCACCGTTACGACGTTCTGGCAGCCTCATACACCTGTAGCCGCGTCAGCGCGGTCTTCAAAAGCGGTGTGGCAACATTCAGGTCCGCGCCCCGTCTTATCATGTCGCCAATGATATGCGCAGCCTCGGTCGGGTTCCCGGCTTCAATGTCGTGCTGCATCGATGCCTTGAAAGGACTACCGGGTTTGGTGAGCTGACCACGATAGAACGACATCTTGTTCTCGGCCGGCAGTCGGTCCGCGGCTTTCGAGACTGCTGTTGCCTCGGCCAGCAGGCCAAGGACAGCATCCTGCCCGTAGTCCGTTTCCATTATCGCCCCGATATTCGATCCCGTCAGCGTCGTCGCAGCCGCCAGCGTCGCGAGAAACACCCATTTGTCCCATAGCTCCTGCTCGATATCGTCCGAGATCTTCGCATCAATTCCGCCCGCCTCAGCAGCTGCCACAAACGCCTCTGCCATGTCTCCCGGCCCACCCCTTCGTGGTCCAACAAGCATGCTTTGAAGTTTACCATTGTGGCTGACAACTCCGTCGGAGGTCAGGTTGGCCGGAATCTGTGCGACTCCTCCCAACTGAACAGCATCAGGGAACCGCGCGTCAATGGCATCATAGTGCGCAATTCCGTTCAGCAGTGGCAGGATCGCGGTCCGGGGCGTCACGAATGGTGCGACTGCCTCAAGGGCGCCTTCCAGTCCGTATGCCTTGTTGGTCAGAACGATGATGTCGAAAGGCTCTGCACTGTCGCCTGCCCGAATGGTCGAGACAGCGACGGTGGCATCTCCGAGAGGGCTTCGGATCTTCAGCCCTTCCGCCAGTTGCGATGCCCGGCGGGCGCGCACCAGAAATGTCACATCCGCGCCGGCCGCCGCCATGCGTCCCCCGAAATAGCCACCGAGCGCGCCTGCGCCGAGGAAGAGGATTCGCATCACTTGCCTGCCCAGTCGGGCAGGCGACGATCATGCGTGGCCGCGACGCCTTCCCTGAAATCATCCGTCTGACGAAGCCACGTCTGTTCGATCAACTCGTGATCCGTCTGGGATTTGACCGCCTCGGCCAGTCCGGCCCGCAAGGTCTTGCGCGTCGACACCACGCCCAGGGGAGAATTGATCGCGATCTCGCGGGCGAACTCCCAGGCCGTGTCGCGCACGGTGTCCAGCGTCGCCATCTGGTCGAGAACGCCCAGCTCCAGCGCCTCATCGCCCCGGATGCGCCGCGACGTCAGGAACATCATCGCAGCCTTCTGGTGGCCGATTGCCCGAGGCAGAGTGTGTGTCAGCCCGAAGCCTGGATGAAAGCCAAGCCGCGTGAAGTTGGCTGCGAACCGGCTTTCCGGGCAGCCAACCCGGAAATCTGCCGACATGGCAAGGCCCAGCCCGCCACCGATGGCGGCACCCTGCACTGCTGCCACCACGGGCGTTTCAGCAGCAAACACGCGGACAGCCTCGACATACAGGTGGTCGATCCCGATCTTGTTGACCGAGCCTTCCACCGATCCGTCCGCCTGAACCTGACTGCCGTCCCCAAAATTCGCGCCCGCGCAGAAGGACTTGCCGTTCGAACACAGCAGTATGGCCCGCACTGCCGGGTCCTTGTCCATTGCCTCGTATGTGTTCGCGATCTGGTGGATCAGCGCAAAGTCGAAGAAGTTGTGCGGCGGGCGGTTGATCTCGACTGTCGCGACAAAATCGCGGATCGAGATGTTCAGTTCGGGAGCGTCATAGGTCATGTCGGATCCTTGTTGGGGCGTCAGCGTAGCCCAAGTCCGCGGGCGATGATGCCGCGCAGGATCTCGGTCGTGCCGCCCTGAATGGTGAGTTTCGGTGCGGTAAGGGTCGCAAATTCAATCAGATCCTCGAAGTCCTGCTCGTTGCCAAGCTGTGGATCGGCGAAGGTGGCAAGTTGCCTTGCATGCGTCGGAAGCTGTTGTTCCCATGCCGTTCCCAGATCCTTTACGATCGAGGATTCCAGCACCGGCTCCTTGCCCGCGTGCAGCATCCCTGCAACCGATACCGACATGCGCCGCAGCGTGTGAAGCTGTGCGACCAGCCGTCCGATGCCCTCGGCACCGCGGGAATCAGGTTTGTCGCCCAGTTCCTGCACCAGCGCGACCAGCACGTAGAACGTCTCGAGAAACCGCTCCGGCCCCGAGCGTTCATAGGCAAGCTCGGCCGTCGCCTGTTTCCATGCGCCGTCGACTTCGCCCAGAATGTGATCTGCGGGGATCATGACGTCCTCAAACAGGACCTCGTTGAAATCCGACATACCGGGCATGGCGTTGATGGGCTTCACGGTGATGCCGGGCGTATTTACCGGCACGAGGAACTGCGTCAGCCCGTGACGACGGTTCTCCTTGGTCGCGGGCGAGGTGCGCAGGAGCGCAATCATGTATTCGGCCCGGTGCGCATTCGACGTCCAGATCTTGCGCCCGTTGACCCGGTAGTGATCACCTTCCGCCACCGCCTTGGTCGATGCCGCAAAGAGGTCCGAGCCAGAGTTCGGTTCCGACATGCCAATCGCAAAGCAGAGATCACCCGAGACGATCTTGGGCAGGATCTCTTCCTTCAGCGCATCCGTGCCGTATTTAAGAATGACCGGACCGGATTGCCGGTCCGCCACGAAATGCGACCATGTTGGCGCAGAGGCTGCGCGCATCTCCTCGGTCACCACATACCTGTCAAGATATGTCCGTTCCTGCCCACCGTACTGCTTGGGCCAGGTCATGCCAATCCAGCCCTTCTTCCCGACGCGCTGGGAGAAACCCCGGTCAAAGCCGGTCTGCTTCAGGCCAAGGCCCGGATCGAAGGTGCCGCGCGCGACCTCGTCCGCGAGGAATGCACGCACATCGGCGCGCAATTCTTCTGTCTCCGTGGGCAGGCGCATCTGGTCAAACTTGATGGCAGTCTGCATCGCCGTCTCCTATCGCGTGGTGATCATTGGCCAAAGTTGCTGGCTTCCCAGATTCGCAACCTCACTACCAAGGCGAACGGCCCACTCGGCCTCGGTCCCGAAATCATCGCGCCAGCCCCACATCCGCCGGGTGAACCGTTGAAGTGTGTGTTCTTGAGTCCAGCCGATTGCGCCCATGGACTGATGCGCAATCGCTGCGCCTTTCTCTACTGCTTCGCCACACCTAATCTTGGCCGCGGCAATTTCCAGAAATGCCGCATCAGAGTCATGCGCTTCCGTTGCCAGCGTCGCCGCAGCCGACCCCGAGGCCGTCAGTGCCGCAGCAACTTCCCCCGCCAACTGTGCGAGGCTTTGCTGGACCGCCTGGAACTTGCCAATCTTGCGCCCGAACGCCTCGCGCTCGCCCGCGTATTCCGTCGTGATGGCCAGAGCCGTTTCCAACGCGCCAGTCATCTGACAGGCTCGGACAACAGCACCCATCTGCTGGACCTGCGCCCCTGCACCGGTAAGCTCGACCATCGCGACAGGTGCGACAGCGTCGAAGACCATATCGCCCCTTTCGTCACCCATATCCGTCGGTCTGGGCGTCACCTCGCAGCCATCGCACGCGATCAGTGCAAGCCGGTCTGCGCCCACGACCACAACATGACCGGCCGCACCAGCATAGGCGACTGACCGGGCCCTGCCACTTACGCGTTCCCCAAGATCCAATCTGTCCCGCGTGCGGATCGGCGCAAGGGTCAGCATGCCTTCCGGCACCTCCAGGCCTGCTGCCGCCAGCGCCCAGCCCGCCAGCAAGGTTTCGGCAAGTGGTACGGGACACGCGTATTGACCCGCAATGCGCAGCACCTCGAAGCCACCGTCCAGGCCAAGCCCCGCCCCGCCCGCATCTTCCGGCAGCCAGGCGCGGGTCAGGCCTGCCTCGACCAAAGCATTCCAGAGCGGGCCCGGATCATAATCCGGCGCGTTTGCGGTTTGCGGGTCGGCTAGATCGGCCATTATCCGGGCCGTCGCCTCACCGATCATTATGATCTCTTCGTCCAAGCTGTCCTCCTTCAGGCCAGTTCCCGGTAGCCAAATTGGCCCGGGTGGTAAAGACATGGTACCCGGATGTGCGGCCGTGATCAGAAGGGGGATACGTGGCGGGAAATTTGGGCACAGGCAGTTCCGGCGCAGGCCGGCTGGGGGTTGCGATCCTACCACTGGCAATTGCCGAGACACTGTTGTGGGCTGGACTCTACTATGTGTTCGCGGCCTTGCTCCCGGCGTGGGAGGCGGATTTCGGCTGGTCCCGCGGCGAAATCTCGGGTGCGTTCACAGCCTCACTTGTGGTCATGGCAATCCTCGGCCCGCGCATGGGCCGCTTCATCGATCGTGGATACGGCAGGACCCTGTTCCTGGGTGCAAGCGTCGCAGGCGCCGGTCTGTTGGTTCTCTTGGGCTTTGTGCAGGAGCTTTGGCAGTTCTGGGCCGTCTGGATTGCAATTGGTGCCGTAAACGCCTGCATCCTTTATGAGCCGCTCTTTGCGATCCTGACCGTCACACTTGGCAGCAGGGCGCGCTCGGGCATCACAACTGTGACTTTGGTCGCAGGGTTCGCAGGGACCGTCTGCTTCCCAAGCTTCTTCTGGCTCAGCGAGGCGTTCGGTTGGCAAGGCGCGGTCTGGGTCTACGCTGGCATCACCCTGATCGTGTCCGTGCCCATGGCGTGGTGGGGTTTTCGCCTGGTCGAGCCGCACCGCGCTCCACCTGCCGAGACACCGCCTGTGCGCGGAGGCGAGGCCCGGGCCGCATTGCGCAAGGTCGCTTTCTGGGGACTGGCGCTGGGGTTTGGCACTGCCGGGCTCAGCCATTCAATGGTTATCACCCATATTCGTCCGTTGCTTGATGAAGCCGGGCTTGCCATGGCCACAGCGGTGCTTGTCGCCAGCATGATCGGCCCGATGCAGGTTGTAGGGCGCTTGGCGATGGTCGCACTTGGATCTCGGCTGTCAGCATTCGGCGCCATGATGTCTGCCTTTGCCGGGATCCTTATGGGGGTCACGGCACTCCTGTTGGCGGGGTTCGCGCCCTGGCTGGCCGTGGCGTTCGTGCTGCCCTATGGAGCCGCGCACGGCGGTTTCTCGATCGTGCGGCCAGTGCTTACGGCGGACTTTCTGGGCCGTGCCGGTTTCGGGGTCGTCTACGGAATGGTCGCGATGCCCTACACTCTGGGAGCCGCCGCGGGGCCGCTGGTGGCCGCCTGGATCTGGGAAGGCGCTGGCAGCTATGGACCGATGCTGTGGCTTTCGATCGGGCTGACGGTTCTGGGATGGTGCGCGCTAATGGTGGCACGCGCCAGAGCCACGACTTGACGAAACTGGTCCGGTGTGCGGCAGCAAGACGCCCTCCGGCGAAATCTGACGACCTCTTTCCCACATCTGCCCTGTAGGCAATCGGAGACCCACAAATGAAAGGCTCGCAAGTCAGCGCCACGCAACTTCCCGCGAACAGCCTGCTACACGATCGTATGGAGGCAGGGGATTTCATCGACTGCTATGCCGTCGATGCAGACCTTGGAGCCCGGCAAGCCGCCGAGATCATCACCGATTGGCCCAAATGGGCGGGTTTCCTCTTGGTAATTCGCCGTATCGTGACGTCTCCGTTCGGACTGTCGCAGGATGGCCCGGCGGCGGTAGACAAGCTTGGGCCTTTCCCGGTCGAGATCGAGCGTGTGGGCGAGATCATCGCAGGCTTCAACGACAGGCATCTGGATTTTCGGGTTTCCGTCATGTCCCATGACGGGCGGGTCTACTTGGCGACCTGGGTCCACACGCACAATCTAGGCGGGCGGATCTATCTCGGCACAATCATGCCGTTCCACATCCTGATTGCGCGAAATGCATTGGTGCGCGTCGCGGCGGCTTCGGCGCGCCTCTCGACCGCATAGTTCAGCGGGAACCCAATGGCGCATCACCGGCCAGCGTGATCCGCCACATCTGCCGCCTGTGTCCGTCATAATCGTTGATGGCGCAGTGCTGAGAAGACCTGTTGTCCCAGATCACGACCGTATTCGGCGCCCAGCGGACACGAGCCGTGAATTCGGGGGCGATCTGATGGTTGAAGAGGAACTCCAGTATGGGTGCGCTCTCGGCCTCGGTCATCCCCTCGAACGCGATCGTGTGCGCCCGGTTCACAAACAACGCCTTGCGACCTGTTTCGGGATGCACACGGACAGCTGGATGAACGGCCTGCAGCACCTTGTCGGCATTGGTCAGCTGCATCGAGTTTGTCGCTGCGTGATTGATGCGCAGCTGCCCCGCATTCTTGGCAGAGCTTGAGACACCGCGCTGCCCATCCAGCATTGCGCGCATCCCATCGCTGAGAGCTTCATACGCGCTGTACTGGCACGCGAACAGAGTATCCCCGCCTGCGGCCGGTGTCTCGCGCGACATCAGGACCGTGCCCATGGGCGGCTCTGGCTTGTAAGTCGTGTCCGAGTGCCACATGCCTCCAAAGTTCGAGGTCTGATCAGCCTCCTTCACGATCACCGTAATCTCGGGGTGCACGCTGTCACCTTGTGTGAACGGGTAGGGCACCGGCTCGCCAAATTGCCGGGCCACTGCGGCGAAGGCGTCCGCGGTCAGATCCTGATCCCGGAAGACCAGCACCTGATGCTCGAGAAATGCCTTGTGAACCGCAGCAAACATCGCTTCGTCCATCGTTCCCAGATCAACACCCTGGATTTCGGCGCCCATCGCGCCAGCCATGGGCTGCACTGCCATTCCTGTCGCCATCCCATCCATGATGTGTCTCCGCTTGCGTGATCGGTTATCCGCCTTAGAGTACCCGACAATCGCTCGGGCACAACCGGGCCACATATCCATCAGGGAGGCGATGGCATGCCACACAAACCGGCCTCGGCCGCGTTGGACCATATCCGGGTGCTCGACCTGACGCGCGTGCGCTCGGGTCCTACCTGCGTGCGCCAGTTGGCGGATTGGGGCGCGGATTGCATCAAGATCGAAATGCCTGAGGCGCTGGAAGCTGATGGCGCACTGGGAGCTGGCCGCGCGACCTCGGATTTTCAGAACCTGCACCGCAACAAGCGATCTCTGACGCTGAACCTGAAGGACGCGGACGGCAAGGCCGTGTTCATGAAGCTGGTCGAGAATGCCGATGTGGTGGTCGAGAACTTCCGCCCCGACGTGAAGACCCGGCTTGGTGTCGACTACGAAAGCCTCGCGGCGGTCAATCCACGGATCATCCTCGCGTCGATCTCGGGCTTTGGCCAGACGGGACCCTATGCAGGGCGTCCTGGCTTTGATCAGATTGCACAGGGCATGGGTGGGCTGATGTCCATCACAGGCGCGCCGGGCGAAGGCCCGATGCGAGTGGGCATTCCCGTTGCCGACCTCACGTCCGGCCACTTCACGGCGCAGGGCATCCTGATCGCCCTGCTGGAACGCGAGAAGTCTGGACAAGGGCAGTGGGTGCATTCCTCGCTGTTGCAGGCGCAGATCGCCATGCTGGACTTCCAGGCCTCGCGCTGGCTGATGGCCGAGGAGGTTGCGCCGCAGACCGGGAACGAGCACCCCACCACAGTGCCAACCAACCTCTACCCCTGCTCGGATGGCGCGGTGAACATTGCGGTTTCGGGAGACGTGATATGGCGGCGGCTCTGTGATGCGCTGGGCAAACCCGAATGGGCCGACGACCCGGATTATGCGGATGCAGCGGCGCGCAAGAAGAACCGCGACGCGCTGAATGCGGTTATTTCGGACGTCACGAAAACCATGACCATGGCTGATATCGTCGAGACGTTATTGGCCAACGGCGTGCCCACCGGTCCTGCCTACAAGATCAACGAGGTGTTCGCCGACGAACAAGTCAAGCACCTGCAGATGGCTGCAGATATCGACACTTTGCCCTTCGGCAAAACACAAATGGTGGCGCAACCCATCTCGATGAGCCGAACCAACACAACCATGGCCGCGCACCCACCTGATCGGGGCGAGCATACAGACGAGATCCTTGCTGATGCAGGCTTCGACGCTGCCACGATCGCCGACATGCGCGCCCGAAACGTGATCTGAGGATTTACCATGACTGAAAAGATGCTCATGCGCCGCGACGGCGCAATTGGCCACATGATCTTCAACCAGCCAGAAAAGCGCAACGCCGTGTCGCTGTCCATGTGGGAGCGCGCGCAGGAAATCCTCGATGAATTCGAGGCGGATCCCGAAATCAGGGTCGTCGTGCTGTCTGGCGCAGGCGGCAAGTCGTTCGTCTCGGGCGCGGACATCTCGGAGTTCGAGAGCCAGCGGGGTACCGCCGAGGCACAGCAGCACTACAACACGCAGACGGGCTTGGTCTATGAGCGGATCGAACAGTTCCCCAAGCCCACCATTGCCATGATCAACGGGTTCTGCATTGGCGGAGGGCTGAACCTCGCATGTGTCTGCGATATCCGGATTGGCTCTGACGACCTGCAGATCGCCATGCCTGCGGCGAAACTGGCGCTCGGCTACCCATTCCCGGCAATTGATCGGCTGAAGAACATCGTTGGCATCGCCAATGCGCGCCATCTGATGTTCACTGCCAGCAAGGTCGCCGCCGAGGATGCCTACCGCATGGGCTTCGCCCAGCAGATCGTCGCCAAGGATGCACTGGAAGATACCGTAACCGAGTACGCCAATACCATAGCGCGGAATGCACCTTTAACTGTGGCGGCGATGAAATACATCTCAACTCAGGTGCTGATCGACCCGGATGAACGCAATCTCGACCGGTGCCAGGAAATGGTCGCGACATGCTTCGCGTCAGAGGACTTCAAGGAAGGCCGCCGGGCCT
>JBGCFK010000452.1:0-6651 GCA_045106875.1 Paracoccaceae bacterium
ACTGTACCTGTGGGACGACGGTTGGTCTGACGGCAAGCATCGGAATGACCACACCCGACCGTGACGGGCTCGCCTGGGCGGAAACTGCCAGCACTATTATCCGAACGGAGGCCTTGCGCTATCCGGACCTGCCCGGTGCTGAGCCGGTTTCGAACTTCTGTCCTACCTTTTACGACTGGACCCGGATAACCAAGGCACATGATCTTGGCAAAGCCACAAAAGAGGAACTGATCGCGCAAACCAGGATGACCTACAACCAGCGGGACATCGCGCTGGTGCAGCTGAGCCGGGACCTCAAACTGCCCTCTGACACCGAGTACGCGCAGATCGGCGACGGCGCCCTGCTCGCCGCGGTGCGCGCACCGTATGTTGCGGGGTTCGGGCAGAATGACTGGCAGGACAGGGGTGGCGATAAGACAGTAATCGACGCGATCTTTCCGCCTGATGTCTGCACCGAAGGCCCGCAAAGTGCGATTGACGGATGCCAGCCCGACATCGAGATGCGGTTGGTCGACGCGAACGCAGGTAAAACCGATAGCTGTGCAGGCGACTCAGGCGCAGGTGTCTACGTCCCAGTAGAGGGTGGCCACATCGCGGTTGTCGGCGTCGTATCGCGCGGGGCGGAATCCGGTTGCGGCGCAGGCGGGATCTACGCCCTCGTGACCGATAAACCGGTTCGCGATTGGATCCGCAAAGTCATTCCTAGCACTGGATTTTCCAACCGGTTGGTCCGGTCGGACCTGCGCCTTGCAAACTGATTTTTCAAAGGGAGAATTTTGATGTTCCGCATTTCAACTTCACTTCTGTTCACATCGAGCCTGCTCGCAAGCATGGCATTGACCGGCCCTGCATTCGCACAAGGCGCGCTGGATCAGAGCACCGCACGAACGCTTTCAGCTGCAAGAAGTACGCATGCATCGGTGATACAACGCTCTGTCACGACCGCAGGACAGGCACGCGGCGCCCCCCGCATCATCAACGGCACTGAGATTGGGGAGGAAGCCCCAGAGGCTGTCTGGGCCTTCACGGTATCGATCCAGCGCGCGGGCGTCGTCGGCAGTCACTTCTGCGGTGGCGCATTGGCCAACCCTGTGATGGCAAAACTTCAGGTCCAGGAAGACGAAAACCTCGACGAAGCGAACGAGGGCGCCCGAAAGGCCGTGTATTTCCTCAACCGTTGGGCCAGCGGTGAGACCGAGAACAACCTGATCATCACCGCAGCACATTGCGTGATCGATCCCGACACAGGCCTTACTCATCTGCCGAACGAGCTGGAAGTGGTGGCCGGAACCCGCACGCTGAACGACATCACGGCCCAGCGGCGGAAGGTTGCCGCCATCTTCGCGCATGAACTCTACGGCGAGGGATTGGAAAACGACATCGCTGTGATGATCCTAGAACCTTTGCCGGAGGGAACCGACGCTGCAGGCCGCAGCCTGCGCCTGCCAGATTTCGCCGATTTCGTGAACTACTCGCAGACGACGGCAGCGCATTCGGTCAATGGTTGGGGAGCCACCGAGCGCGGCGCGCTGTCGCCGAACCTGCTGACTGGGCGGGTGCCGTTCTCGGACCAGGATCGTTGTCATCGACTGCATCAGGATATCGGTGCGCCGATGCCCGATGGTACATTCTGTGCTGGGTTTGCCAGTGGCGGGTTCGACAGTTGCCAGGGCGATAGTGGTGGACCACTGTTTCACCGCCCTGCCCGGGGTTGGCGGCTGGGCTTGCCGGTCCTCTCGGGCATCGTGAGTTGGGGTATCGGTTGCGCTCAGCCTCAGTTCCCCGGAATCTACACCAGCGTACTCTATCACAAGAATTGGCTGGAATGGATTGCCGTGCGCTGCGGCGAATATTTCGATCCGACATTGCCTGAAGACGGGGCGCGTTCCTGCTCCAGCTAGTCGCCCGTGATTTTTGCCTAAACCTCTAACTTGGCATGGATATTCGAGTTTTTGAAGTATTCGGAATCGCAAGGTTTGATGCCGGATCGGGTCAAAACCTTGCGATTTCGTGCGCGCCTGCACGTAGGGGATTCCCATCTTGGCGGTGATGTGGTTCGTTTCCGGAACTGCGATTGACCCGTGAGGTGATGCATGCGCCCCAGCAAACCAGACACTCCGAATGGCGATCTGTTCCGCGCCTCGCTGGAGGCGATCCTCGACCCGGAGCACGAGTTGATCCGGCTGGCCGCGCTGATCGACTGGGAGCGGTTCGACGACGCGTTCGGGCCGCTCTATCACGAGGCCAAGGGACGGCGCGGATTGCCAACACGATTGATGGCAGGGCTGCATTTCCTCAAGCACATGAAGGGATTGAGCGACGAGGAGACCTGCGCCTTCTGGCTGGAGAACCCGTACTTTCAGGCGTTCTGCGGCGAGACGCACTTTCAGCACCGGCTGCCATTCGATCGTTCTTCGATGACCAGATGGAGACGCCGCATCGGTCCAGGTGATCTGGAGACACAGCTGGCGGAGACCATCGCGGTTGCCGTTAAAACCAAAGCCGTGAACCAGCGCCAGTTGGAGCGCATCACTGTGGACACGACAGTGCAAACCAAGGCAGTAGCGCACCCGACCGACAGCCATCTGCTGCTGCGCGCGATAGAATGGCTGAACCGGACGGCCAAGCGCCACGACGTCAAGCTGCGCCAATCCTTCCTCCGGTTGGCGACCCGGGCACGGCGCGAAGCATCGCGCCTGATGCACACCCGCGGCCACAAACAGGGCCAACGCTGGGTCCGCAAGATGCGCACCTGGCTGGGACGCCTGATCCGGGACATCCGGCGCAAGATCGCCGGGAACGCGGAGTTGGAGGCGGTGTTCAAAGTCTGTCACTGTGCTCTAATTTCTGTCACCAATAAACATTGGGGCCAATTATTGGCATTATTGTTCCTTTAATTATGTCACGAATCTCTGCCGCCACCTGGCTGGTTACTCCGTCGCTGACGGAACGGACTAACTTGTTTGAGCGTTAGCTGACGTTGACTGACGTAGGCTGTCTCAATGCCCTGACCTGGCAGATCGATTATCTCGGTACGGATGAGACGATTCGCAAAACGCTCTTCGATTTCCCCCCTGACCGCTCTCAACCGACGGAGAAGCTGTTTTTGGCCCGGGAAAGCTCCATCGAACCGATACCATGGAGGCGCCGTCAACGGTCCGAGCAACCAAGCAGCCTTGGCTATTGGATGCGAGCAAATGTGTGCAAGTGTGACGAAGAGATTAAGGCGTATCGACCTGCCACCATAGAGCATGGCGTCGGCCGAGGGTGCAACGTTACCACATATAATAAGGACATCCATCAACAGGAATGTGCGTTTTAGGACGCGCCGGTCGTTGGCGCCAACGGCATCACGCAGTCTTGCGGCGCCCGCCAAGGCGAGACGTTCGTGACGCGGAGAGAGAATGTCGTCAGTCTCGTAATGCCGATGTGGCCAGGTCGGTATCAGTCTGGTGCCGCATTCTTCGCACCGCAGGCTCCAGGCGAAGCGCCAGTGCCTCCGCTCGAACGCCTCGTCACCCGCGAGGCGGGTGCAGACAGGACAAGTCTGAAACGGGCGTGGCGCAACAAATACCGACCGAGGATCCTGGAATCCCGGGCTGAGCAAGACAATCACTTGGCTGATGTCCAGGCGCGCAGCAACTGCGAGTTTCTCCAGGTCGCCTGACGACGGTCTGACGGCGACATCTCCAAGGGTCCGCCGGTCGAGCCGGAGATGATTCCCGAGCTCTTCGACCGTACAATGATTGACCCGAGCCAATCGGCGCAACCAACTGGATAACATCTCATCCCTGTGTGGTCGCGGCGTGCACGGGAGAGGCCGGAGCAATCTCAGAAATCCGCAGGATGAGGTGTGTAGTCGACACTCAGCGTCCGATGCCAGCGCGGGCGCCAACCTTCAACCGCTTCGTCAGTGATCCGCTCTTCGCCGGATTCGATGGCGTCGATAGAGAGCTCCCTGATCGTTGAGAAGATGCGCGACGTCACACCACCCTTCACAGTCAAGAGTCGCCGAAGTGATCGGACCCCAAGGGTTGAGGGCCGCTCGAGCTCCATCGCCTGGATCAACGTTTGGATCAGCTGAGAGAATTCGAGATCGTCTTCCCACTGCGGCAGGTGATGCTCGTCGACTCGGCGCGCAAGTTGGGTGTCGCCTCGGATTGCATCGACGGCTTCGTTGACACCAAAACAGACCAGCGAGGTTTGCAAATCGTTGGTGAGATACCGGAGCACATTCAGAAAACGCCGTTGCTCCCGGTATGTACCGGCCAGCAGATTGTGGACTTCGTCGATCACGATCATCTTTGGGCCGATCTCGCGCAAGAATGCGAGCGTGCGTATCTCGATCTCAGCCAGCGTGCGTGATGGTGTCTGCGGCGCACCGATTGTTGCCAGAATGTGCAGATAAAATCGCCGCTCATCGGGGGCCGGCGGCGCCTGAAAGAGCAGGAGCGGTCTGCGGGTCACCCCACCAAGTTCATCGTAGACCGGTGGAAACTGACTGGCCATCCTATTTGCGATCATGGTCTTGCCGATGCCCGAGCTGCCATACACTATCAGGCCCGGCATCCTGGTTTGGCGTGGTGTCTCCATCAGCAGCACCATCCGATGAAGGACGCTCGAGGCCCGACCAAAGCCTATCCAGCGGTCAGAACCGATCTTTTCGATACGGGGATCCATCCGGTCCGATATCCTCGATCTCATAGACCGGCAAGCTGGGATCGCCTGTATTGACGGCAAACATCTCGCTCTTGCGGAGCTTGCTCTTGTTATCGGGATCAACAAAACCCGCACTGCGTACTTCCAGGCTGCGTTTCTCCCGAGATGTTTGTTGGCGTGCCCCATCGACCAGCCGTCGTTGCTCGACAACAATCCCAAACAGCAAGGTCTCGTCAATCGAGCCGTTCCCTGTCTTTTCCCGGTGCAGACGCCGGGCATGGCTGTTCTCCCAAAGCGAAATCGCAGGGCGCGTCAAATCGCGATAGCGTGCCTCGATCATCCGACCGTCTTCTGTTCTGAGCCAAATCCTCGATAGATCCCGCGGATCGTACTTCACGGTGAAAGAGGTATTGCCGCGACCAATCATCGGCGCGAACGCATCGGACCAGTAACGGATCCTGAAGAGGTGAATCCCGTCGCGACGTAGCACCCTCTGCTCCTGTGGCAGAAAGGAAATGCGGAAGGCGTCCGCGTCACCTGGGCGCCGCCGAAGCACCGCATCTTGTCCCGCCTCCCACGCCGCCATAGGAGAACAGCCGAGCACCGAGTGTTCGGAATGATGGTACCGGCAAATCTCCAGCGCGAGCCAGGTCTCGAACTCGCTGAGCGTCATTGCAGCACCTGCGCTTGGTTTCCTCTCACCGCGATCCGCAACCGACGCGCCGGTCGTCCCGTGGAGTGTATGCACCGCGCGCATCGCGGTGCCGATCACCCGCTCGATGTGGCCGCCATAGTGCGGGCGACCAGGTGGGCGGTGTTCGAGTTCAATGCCCCACTCAGCACAAGCCTGCTCGAAGGCACGTGACCGGAAATCACTGCCGTTGTCGACATGAATCCGCTCCGGAATGCCAAAGGCGGGCCATATGCATAGCACATTGCCTTCATCGTCGAGGACCCGGCGCTCGCGCACAGACTGGTCAATGCAGAGCGCGTTGGACAGTGCCGAGGGCGGTTCGTAGGTGACATACATCCCCGTAACCATCCTTGTCGCTACGTCGATCGCAAACGTTACCCAGGGCCGGAGGTACGGCTTGCGTTCGATACTATCGACCAGGACAATGTCTGCACGCGTAGGATCGATCTGAACGATCTCCAACGCGCGATCGACCCCACGTTTGCCAGCCACCGCCGCAAACCGTTCGCGTGCCGCCTTCGGTCCAAGTCGGCGCCGAACGACTTCGCGCTGATCAAGGCTGTCCAACCGCGCTTTGACTGTCCGCCGAGTCGGAGGTTGCAAGCCGCTCGCCCGGCACTCGAGCCGGATCTCCTCGACGACCCGCAGGAAGCTCGACCGCTCAGGTTTCAGATACAGTTCGCGCAGGCGTTGCTCAATCAGCGCCTCACGTTCAAAGTCCAGCCTGCGACTGCCCTTCTTAGGGCCCCGTCGCTTCGGCTCGAGCGCGCTCGATCGACCGTCCTCACGCACAAGTGCGTCGTGGTATCTGCGCGCCGTCCTGACCGAGATGCCGAGAGCCTGCGCAACCTTCTCGAGAGCAGCAACAAGTTCGGAGCCGCGGAGTCGCCGCAACACGATCGCGCGTACAACCCGGGCCCGGTCGATCGCAAGGGTACGCGAAGCTTCCTGAAAAACTGGCTCATCATTCACAGGAACGGCCCCCAACGGTTATCTCCGCTTCACACCGTGCCATAATTAATGGCACAATGACTAAATTAATGGCACAAGGTCACTTTTAAGGGAACAGCAAAATCGTTGAAAACACTCAATTCTCTCAGGCATAAATAAGGGCACCGTGACACTGGAACAACTGACAGGCTCGAACAATAATCGTACAAAGGTGAGGGCGGAACCACGGCAGGGGAACTCCCGGTAGCACTATGTGGCCGGTCTCGGATCGACGCCCGCCTTTAGACAGGAAAAGCCCCAGACGCATGAACGGGAATGCGGTAACCAACCCGCGCATAAGAGTCTGA
>JBGCFK010000453.1:0-2690 GCA_045106875.1 Paracoccaceae bacterium
CTTGTATTGCTGCGTGATCAGCTCGCGGATAATGCCTTGCTGGTTATACTCGTTGCCGGCGAACAGGTCCTGCGTCATGGCCCCGTAGGTCTCGACCGCGCCGATACCGTAAATGCAGGAGACCGAGGCCACGATGATCACGTCGTCGCGTTCCAGCAGGGCCCGCGTGGCCGAGTGGCGCATCCGGTCGATCTGCTCGTTAATCTGCGCTTCTTTTTCGATATAGGTATCGCTGCGCGGAACGTATGCTTCAGGCTGATAATAGTCGTAGTAGGATACGAAATATTCGACTGCGTTATCTGGGAAGAAGGCTTTGAACTCGCCATACAGCTGCGCTGCAAGCGTCTTGTTGTGCGCAAACACGATCGCGGGGCGTTGCGTTTCCTCGATGACTCTGGCCATCGTGAAGGTCTTGCCGGTGCCCGTGGCGCCCAGCAGAACCTGATCCTGTTCCCCATCCATGATGCCCTGCGCAAGTTCCCTGATCGCAGTCGGCTGGTCCCCCGCGGGCTGAAACGGTGTTTGCATGACCAGTGGCCTGCCACCCTCGAGCTTCTCGCGGGAACGTGGGTCCTGGGTTTCCATCAGTGTCGGTGCAATGTCTGAAGCCATACGCCTATATAGGGCGTCACAGGCGAGGGCGTCCATCGCCTGCTGATTTCCTCATGTCATCTTGTGTAAGGAGCGTATCCCAAGCGCCCCCACACCCGTCAAACGCGAACATCCTGAGAACAATTAACCAGTAATTAACTTTTTGCCCCAAATCAGACATATTTGATTGACGCGACTCTCCTTAAAGGTGTACCGATTCCTTGCAAGCAGCAGATCGCCGCCGGCCCGGGGCAACATCCACCCCACCCTCGCTCCCTGTCCCGAGCCGGCGGCGTGATCTGACTGAGGCAGAAATTCCCGCATCGAAAGATTGTTACCGACCGCACAGGCCTTGCACCCGGGCGTTCTTTATCCAATATCAACCCAAAGGGTCTAAGGCATGGAGGAAATGATGCTGGCTCGTATATATAAACCCGCGAAAAGCGCCATGAGCTCCGGTCAGGGTAATTCCAAGGGCTGGGTCATGGAGTACGCACCGGAAGAATCGCGCCAGATCGACCCGTTGATGGGTTGGACCGGTTCGGGCGACATGCGCAGTCAGGTGAAACTGAATTTTCAGTCACGCGAAGACGCAGTTGCCTATGCCGAGAAGCATGGGATCGCCTACGTCGTCGAACAGCCCAAACCACGCAAGGCAAATATCCGCCCTCAGGGCTACGCGGGCAATTTCGCGCACGATCGCCGGGGTGCCTGGACGCACTGAGACCTTAAAGAAGCGGCGCCGGCGGATCGCATTCGGCGGCATCAAACCGATCGCGCAAGATATCCTCGCGTTGGTCAACGTCCACCAGTTGTTGCTGGCGCAACGTTTCATATTCCTCGGCAAGACCAGTGCAATCCATTTCGCCCAGGCGCGCTTCCCATGCTCTGAGATCTTCCAGACGTTGTTGCTCGGTCTCCAGAATGATACGACCGAAAAACCCCGCACCGCAGCCTGACGTACTGGCGAGCACTGAAAGAGCAAATCCCAAACGAAGGGCCAAGCTTTGTCGCATAGAGCATTCTCCTATCGGTCCCAGGGATCGTATCAGCACGCCATGCGGCGTCAACGCCGGTGCGCAGGCGACCGACGAAATCGCGGGCTTCCCAAAGGGCGCCTTAAGCCATAGTTAAGCGCTCAGGCGGAGGATCCGCTCGGCCAATTGGGCTCATAATGGGACGGAGCGCGTTATGACGGGCGGTATATATCCGGTAATCATGTGCGGCGGGTCGGGCACAAGGCTTTGGCCGCTGTCGCGCAAGTCCTACCCCAAGCAATTCTCGGCGCTCTTCCCTGGCGGCTCGCTCTTTCAACGAACTGTCGAGAGGTTGGGCGGGGCCGGATTGGCCGATCCTTTGCTACTGACCAACGAGGCGTTTCGTTTCATCGTAGCCGAACAACTGTCGGATGCGGGTAGCCAGCCAACCCACATTGTCATCGAACCCGAAGGGCGCAACACGGCCCCTGCCGTTGCCGCGGCAGCGCACTTGCTTGCACAGTCGGATCCGGATGGGGTCATGCTGGTTTTGCCGTCTGATCACGTCATCAATGATGCGGACGCTTTTCTCGAAGCGGTCCAGCATGGTGTCACCGCAGCGCGTGAGGGCCATGTGGTGACATTCGGCATCAAGCCCGACCGGCCCGAGACCGGGTATGGCTATGTAGAACTGGCGGATGCTCCCGGCGCAGGAGCGCAACCCTTTATCCGTTTCGTAGAGAAACCTGACCGGGAACGAGCCGAGGAAATGCTCACTTCTGGCCGATTCCTCTGGAATTCCGGAATGTTCGTGTTTTCCGTCCGTGCAGTGCTCGAAGCATTTGCCGCCCATGCGCCCGATGTCGATCGCGCTGCCGCGGCCTCGGTAAGCGCAGGCAAGACCGACCTCTGTTTCTTCCGCCTCGATCCCGAGGCCTATGGAAAATGCCCCGACATCTCGATTGACTACGCAATCATGGAGCACGTGCAAGGCATGGTTGTCCCTGTTGACTGCGGCTGGAACGATCTGGGCTCGTGGGCCACCGTCTGGCAGGAGGCGGATCGCGATGGCGACAACGTCTCGTCAGGCGATGGCACGGTCGCCATTGACTGCAAGCGCAC
>JBGCFK010000454.1:0-9581 GCA_045106875.1 Paracoccaceae bacterium
CAACGGGATCCACATTCTAGATCTCACACAGACGGTCCCGCTGCTGGACGCAGCGCTGAATGCAATGCGCGAAACAGTTGCCAAGGGCGGGCGCATCCTGTTCGTGGGCACGAAGCGCCAGGCGCAGGCAGCGATCAAGGACGCGGCTGACCGCTCGGCCCAACACTTCATGAACCACCGCTGGCTCGGTGGTACGCTGACCAACTGGAAGACCGTGTCGAACTCGATCAACCGGTTGAAGCAGCTGGACGAGATGATGGACTCCGGTCAGGCTGAAGCTTTCACCAAGAAAGAACGCCTGAACCTCGAGCGTGAGCGCGGCAAGCTGCAGGCGTCGCTTGGCGGGATCCGCGACATGGGCGGCGTGCCGGATATGATGTTCGTCATCGACACCAACAAGGAAGACCTGGCGATTGCCGAGGCGCGCAAGCTGGGCATTCCAGTCGTCGCAATCCTGGACACCAACTGCGATCCGAAGGGCGTTGATTACCCGATTCCGGGCAACGATGATGCGGCGCGGGCGATTGGCCTCTATTGCGATCTGGCTGCACGTGCGGTTGTTGACGGCATGGCAAGCCAGCTGGGCGCTGCTGGCTTTGATCTCGGTGAGCTGGAAGAGGCCCCTGTTGAGGAAGCCCTGGCTGTTGATCCGGGCGCGGCAGAAAATCCTGCTGAAGAACCGGCACTGGCGGACGCGGCTGAAGCACCCGCCGACGCTGCTGCAGAGGCATCCGCTGAGGCATCTGCCGAAGCTCCGGCGGAAGCATCTGCCGAAGAGAAAACGGCGGAACAGCCACAGGCTTGACGCCCTTTCAACCGCTTACGGGGCGCGTTATCGCCCCGTGACACCCCTGATGTATTGCGCGCGCCCAGCAGGTTCCGGCCTCGCGGTGGGCGTGCAGAAATGGAGAGAGAACAATGGCGATCACGGCAGCCTTTGTAAAAGAACTGCGCGACAAGACCGGTGCAGGCATGATGGACGCGAAGAAGGCTCTGACCGAGACCGATGGCGACATGGAAGCCGCTGTTGACCTGTTGCGGGTCAAGGGACTGGCCAAGGCGGACAAGAAGGCTGGCCGCACGGCTGCCGAGGGTCTTGTGGCTGTGGCAACCGATGGCGGCACCGGCGTGCTGGTCGAGGTGAACTCCGAGACAGATTTTGTCGCGCGCAATGCTGAATTCCAACAGATGGTTGGCGAGATTGCCAGCATCGCGTTGACGGTCGACGATCTGGACGCGCTGAAGGCTGCGCCGATGGGCGGCAAGACTGTTGGGGAGATCATAACCGACAAAGTTGCGACCATCGGCGAGAACATGTCGTTGCGGCGTATGGCCAAGATCTCAGGCAGCGCGATCGGCACCTATGTACATAACTCGGTCGCCCCTGGAATGGGCAAGATCGGTGTGCTGGTGACACTGGATAAGGAGGCCGATATCGGCCGCCAGATTGCGATGCACGTAGCGGCCCACGATCCGCGCCCGCAGGCGCTGAACGAGCAGGAACTGGACCCGGCAATCGTCGAAAAAGAGCGTGAGGTCCAGTTGGAGATCGCCCGCGAAAGCGGCAAGCCCGAAGCCGTCATCGAGAAGATGATCATCGGCCGCATGAAGAAATTCCTCGCCGAGATCACGCTGCTGAACCAGCAGTTCGTGGTGAACCCGGACCTGACCGTCGAAAAGGCGGCCGAAGAGGCGGGCATCACTGTCAGCGCGTTCGCGCGCTTCGAGGTCGGCGACGGCATCGAGAAGGAAGAAGAAGACTTTGCCGCCGAGGTTGCAAAGACCATGGGCGGCTGACACCGTTCCATCACAATCCGATGTTCTGACGCCCCGGTCGACGACCGGGGCGTTTTCAATTGGGCCGTCGATGCGCAGACTAGCCCATGGCGATTCTGTACTCCTTGGACTTCTTGAAGATGTCGAAGCGCTTCTGCAGCGCCTTCCCTGAATCCTGCATCACGTCATCAAGAGCGGCGGCCAGCGTCTGACTTTTCTCAAGCTCAGGGCCTTTAACATCGGCTGGCGGCTTGCCCTGCTTCTTGCTGATCTCCGAGATCGCGTTCTTCATGGCGGCCTGAACGTGCGCGAGTTGCTTCTTGTCGAACCCGGCCTTCTTCTTTGAATTGGGAAGCATATACCCCTTCACCATCTTCATCGAATCGGTTTCCCAGATGAACTCGTAGACGTGTTTCAGCTTGTCGCGCTCCATCCAGGCGTTGAATGCTTCGGCGACCTTGCGGTCCAGTTTCATCAGGACCCGGTCGCGAAATGCCAACGGATGCTTCATGCTTGGTATCCTTTCCCTGCTGTTTCTGCATGTTGAGTGTCTGCAGCGTCCGGAAAGGTTCATTCACATCGTCAGTAGGGCTGGCTGGAGGGGGCTTTGGCGCTGACCGGCGAAGGGTTTGACTCAAACAAATCAAACCCACTGGAACGCTTGTTGCTGGATCAACTTATTGAGGCAAATGAAAGCGTTAGCGTATTGGGCTTTTCACAATTGCTCGAATTCATTTGCCTCTGTCCATCCACTAGTCCAGGCCCTCCATCAGCGTGATCGAGGCGACGCCTGCCGGAAGTCTGTGTGCTTTCGCAGCCTGATACTCAGCCGAGTTGTAGCAATCCTGCGCATCCTGGTAGCTGGCGAACTCGATCACGACATGGCGTGATCGGCCAAGCGCGCCCTCGACCTCGATGTTCTCGCCGCCGCGGGCCAGGAATTTTGCGCCGAACCTCTCGAATACGGGTTTGGCGCCGGTTACGTAGTGCACGTATTGGTCCGGGTCGGTCACCTCGACATGGGCGATCCAGTATCCTTTGGGCATGGGGTCCTCCTCAGAACAAATTGCCTTGGTTGTCGTCAGGCCCAGGCTTTGCCCGTCGGGTTTTGGGTTTTGGTGCTGCGGGTTGTGCAGGGGGCGGTGGCCTGTCACCGGTCTGCGCCGTGACGCGCGCATCGGCAAACTCGATCTCCAGCGCTCCGTCTGGTGGAACTGCGGCGGCTGTTGCAACGACCGAACCATCCGCACCCCGGACCACCGCATACCCGCGTTCCAATGTCCGCTTGTAGCTGTATGCGCCCAGTGTCCGGCCAAGGGCTGCGATCCGGTCCGCCGCCCGGGTTCTAAGCCGTGCGGCTGCCGGGGCCAATTGACCCGCCTGTTGCGCCAGACGTTCCCGGCGACGCGATATGCGCTCGGCCAGTGGAGCCGGACGCAGTCCTGCTGCGGTTTCGGTCAGTCTTTGCCGGGCCTTCTGGGCATGATGGCGCAAGGCAGGGTTCAGGCCGCTCGCAGCGAGGTTCAGCTTTTGTCGCCGCTCCGCCAGCATGACACCTGGTTTCGGCAATCCGGCCGTCGCAAGATCCAGTCTCTGGCGTCGCTCGGCCAGCAATTGCGCGGGACGGGGCAGGGCGCGGGCAAGATCAGACAACCTTTGGCGCCGCCGTTCCAGCCCCTGTTCCAACGCGCGCAGCCGTCTGGCCTGAAGATCTGCGATCGTTGCGGCCAACTCGGCCTTCACGGGGACCGCCATTTCTGCGGCGGCCGTGGGCGTAGGTGCGCGCCGGTCCGAGGCATAGTCGATCAGGGTCGTGTCGGTCTCGTGCCCTATAGCCGAAATCAGTGGAATGGCGGAGCCTGCCGCTGCGCGCACAACGAGTTCTTCGTTGAAGCCCCAGAGATCCTCGACCGAACCGCCACCGCGCGCAACGATCACCACATCGGGGCGCCGGTCCTCGGGCATCGCCGAGAACCCTTCGATGGCGGTGGCGACCTCGGGCGCACATCTGTCGCCCTGCACGACAACGGGCCAGACGAGAACGTGCACGGGAAACCGCTCGCCCAGACGATGCAGGATATCCCGGATCACAGCGCCGGATGGCGAGGTGATGACGCCGATGCGGCGCGGCAGATAGGGCAGGGGCCGCTTGCGCGCCTCGGCAAACAGGCCCTCGGCGGCCAGGGCCTTGCGCCGCTTCTCTAGCATCGCCATCAGCGCACCAACGCCTGCGGGCGCGACCGAGTCGATGACGATCTGGTACTTGGACTGGCCGGGGAAGGTGGTCAGGCGGCCTGTGGCCACGACCTCCATGCCTTCTTCGGGCTGCACGGCAAGACCGTTTGCGACGCCTTTCCAGATCACGCCTGCCAGCACGGCTCGGTCATCCTTGAGGTCCATGTAGATGTGACCCGAGCGCGGGCGCGAGACCCGGCCGACCTCGCCGCGAACACGGACAAAGCCGAACTCGCCCTCGACCATGCGTTTGACAGCGCCGGACAGTTCCGAGACCGAGAACTCCGGCGTGTTCACCCCTTCTGGCGCATCATCGATCAAGCTGGACAAAGAAAGGCTCCCTGAGGCGACAGGCCCCTTTGACGGCGGCCCGATTTCCGCGCAGATTGGCCCAATGACAGCACGTCCCGCAAGCATGTACCGCGAAAAGAACAAGCGCGACCTGACCGAGAGGTTGGGTTTGGCGCCGGATGCGCTTCCGGGTGCAGGTAACTGGTTTCCGGAGGAAGGCGTTCTGAGCCTGCTTGTGGACCAGGTTGAGGCGCGCGAGCATTGCCATGCAGTCGTTTGTGGATCGGGCCTGTCGGTGGCTGTGCTGGCACGGGCTTGCCAATTGGCCGGGACGGGGCCCGTCTGGGCGATCGAATCGGATGACCGCTCGGTTGCGGTGACACGCGGGCTGCTGGCCCGAATCGGGGCCAAGGCGCATATCATCAAGGCCGAGCTGACACAGTACGACCAGCATAACCTATGGTACGCGCGTTGGTCCGTGTCGGAACTGCCGAATCGGATCGATCTGTTGTTCCTCGACGGGCCGGGCCATTTCGCCGGACGCACGCCGCGCTGGCCTGCCGGACCGGAATTGTTTCCACGACTGGCCGGTGATGGCGTGGTTGTGCTGGACGACAGCCGCCGAGTGAAAGAGAAGAAGGCCATGCAGCGCTGGGCCGAGCAGTTTCCAGACCTGGTGAAGACGAGGCACAAGCGCGGTGGCGGGGCTGCCCTGCTGAGCCAACGCCTAGAACGTGACAAGAAACGCGACAAAGACTGAAGCAAGGGCAGACATGCACGTACTGTTACTGGGCGGTGGAGGCCGCGAGCACGCGCTGGCGTGGAAGATCCGACAATCACCTCTGGTCGAGCGCCTGACAGTGGCGCCAGGAAATGCCGGAATCGCGGCTGAGGCTGATTGCGTGCCGCTGGACCCGATGGACGTGCCTGCTGTTGCCGCCTGGGCCGGCGCCGAGAGTGTTGATCTTGTCGTCGTTGGACCAGAAGCGCCGCTTGCTGCCGGTGTTGCAGATAAGCTCCGTGACGTCGGCATCCCGGTATTCGGCCCATCACAGGCGGCAGCAGAGCTCGAAGCCTCAAAGGCATTTACCAAGCAGGTTTGCGATGCCTGCAGCGCGCCAACTGCGGCATGGGCCCGCTTCACCAATGCCGAGGCTGCGCTGGAGTATGTGCGGACGCAAGGCGCTCCCATCGTGATCAAGGCCGATGGTCTTGCTGCGGGAAAGGGTGTGATCGTCGCCATGACACTGGCGGAGGCGGAAGCAGGCGTAGCCGAGATCTTCTCGGGCGCGTTTGGCGACGCGGGCGCCGAGGTCGTCATCGAAGAGTTCATGGCGGGCGAGGAGGCTTCGTTCTTCATTCTGACGGACGGTGAGACAGTTCTGCCGCTGGCAACCGCGCAGGATCACAAGCGGGCCTTTGACGGTGACGAAGGGCCAAACACGGGCGGTATGGGCGCATATTCGCCTGCGCCTGTGATGACGCCTGCGATTGAAGCGGCTGTGCTGGACCAGATCATTCGCCCGACCATTGCCGAGATGGGCAAGCGCGGGGCACCCTATCAGGGGGTCCTATATGCCGGGCTGATGATCGAGAACGGGCAGGCGCGGTTGGTCGAATACAACGTGCGCTTTGGCGATCCGGAATGTCAGGTGCTGATGATGCGGTTGGCCTCGGACATCGTCCCGGCATTGCTGGCCTGCGCTGTTGGTGGGCTGAGAGACGTAGCGCTGAATTGGCATGATGATCCGGCGATGAGTGTGGTCATGGCAGCGGATGGCTACCCCGGCAGCTATGCGAAGGGCGATGTGATCGGTGGATTGGACGGGGCAGGGGCGGTCGATGGCGTCGAGATATTCCACGCGGGCACCAAGACGGGACCTCTGGGTACGTTGGCCAATGGTGGCCGCGTACTGAATGTGTCGGCAATGGGTGCGGATATTGCGGAAGCTCGGGACCGGGCCTATGCGGCAATTGACCTGATCGATTGGCCCGGCGGATTTTACCGCCGCGATATCGGCTGGCGTGTGTTGGATGTTTCCAAACGATGAACGGGCTGGAACGCCGTTAATTTCCAGTCAAGTGTTTCACGTGAAACAATCCAGTAGCTGGAGTCTTTCCACTGTTGGCTGAGCTCAACTACGCCCCGAGAACAAATTGCTCAGGCTTTCTTCCAGAACCGTCACATCACAACTGAAGCTTTGGTTCGAAATGATGGTGCCGGTACCATCCCGCGCGCATTCAGGCGCGTTTCTGGCTGCAGGTACACGGGCAACAATCACGTTCTGGTTCTGTTGTTCCGCTCTGGCCAGGGCGCGGCGCTTGGCAGCCAGCTTCGCAGCTTTGGCACGGGCGATACGGGTGCGTTCTTGCCAGATCTCGAACTTGGGTTGGCTCTCCTGCTTCAGCAAGGCAACCGTAGACTGATCAAGGAATCCAGTTGCGGCCATGCCGCGATCCGCCTGTAGGCTTGCGATAACCTGCCGGGTTTTGGGTCCAAATATACCGTCAACACCGTTTGGATCGTAGCCGACAATCTGCAGGCGTCGCTGGATCTGACCACGCGCCTGACGCGACAAGGCGAGGCGAGCTTCGTTTATTTCCGCCTTGCTTGCCATGAAATCGCCGACGCCCTCGAACTCGGCATTGGTTTCTTGCGCAGTGCTTGCACGCACAACGGCCAAAACCATCTCGGACGGCGCTGCGGCGCGCGCGAAGATCCGCCCGTCTCGCGGCTGCTTCGGGGCAGCAAACGCGTCGCCGACGGTATACGCGCTGCCATTCATGGCGAGAAGTGCATCAGGGATCTCTATTGCGACACTCGCCGTCTGTAGCTGTTTGGCCAGCATTGGCAGCTCTGGACTTTTGGACAGAGGCGCGGGCTCCTGCACCGTCATGCTTCGTTCTGGTCGCGGCATTGGCATGGCTGGAAGCATTCGGTCCCGGTCAAGCCCCGCGATCACGACATCGGCAAGACCGGGTGTTGTGACAGGTACATCGCCAGCATCATATATTGCAACAACAGGGGTAGGTGGCAGGCGATCGATCTGGATGCCTCCGACCAGCATGTCCTGAGCGCAATAGCTCAGACTGAGGCCAGGATAGGTATGCTGGACCCGTGGCGGATTTCCCCGCGCCGGGCTTTGACTATCAGGCGCACCGAGGCTCTTGCGAACCCGCGTAACATGCGAGCCAAGGGAAAGCCCCTCGGCTGTTGCAGGCAGTCCGTTCTGACGGGGCTGGAAATTCCGCAAAGCTGCGCAATCAGGTGCGGCGAGTGTGACCGAGTTGATCAGGCCGATGCCGGGATCCGCCTCGATAAACAGGTCGAAATCCTCGCCTTCCAGCCGGTGCGTTCCCTGCAAGCCCGAATCATTCATGGCAAACGTGAGCGTTGACGGCTGCTCGACCCGCTCCAGCACATCGCGTACTTTGGTGTCCAGCATCACTGGGCCGATGCCGACACCGGCAACAATCTCGCCCTTGTTCAGAACCGTTGCGAGGTCTTCCGATCGTGCTTCCGGGTTTGTCAGGATCGCCGCCTCGCGCGAAGTTGTGGTCACCAGTTTGCCGCCGGTGCCTTCGGTTCTGCTTTCCGAGATGCCAGATTTACTGTTCTGAACGTGAAACAGTGCGACCGGCGCGCCAAGCGCCGTAGCGAACATAACCACGCCTGCCATGACCCAAGCGAGCGAAAGCGAATCGTTCGGCCCCCCTTTGGGGCCAGTCGCAACATCGTTTTGCGCACGGTTAATCATCAAGCAACCTCGCGTATGAAGACAGGTGGAACGACATGCCCACAACCAAAACGGTTGACCCAACCAGAACCGGCGCTCCTATTTTCAATGGTTGTTTACCACGGAGCGCCGCAAAGTCACAGAGGACCTTTTCTGCAACCTACGATACGTCGTATTCTGAGCTACGTATTTTTGAGGGCGCGTGTGGCGGTGTCCACAAATCTGGCGAGCAGAACGGGCTGTGCAACGCCAAGTTCCGGAAGGAAGAATTGCTCGCCGCGGGCGGATGCCAGGCGGATCTGCTCAATCACATCTCTGGCGTCCGGGACATCTGCCAGCGTCTCGGTCATAAGGTCCAGATCAAACATCTCTGCCGCGCTCGAGGCCTGAAGCGTCCTTACACAGTCGAGCACTGCTGCAATGTCGCGGGCGAAAACAAGGCTGCCCGCAGGGTCAAAATGCAGCTTTGTGCGGCGCATACGTGTTAAATCGGGCAAAATTCCGTCCATGGGGTCTCTGATGCCGCCGCGCATCAGTCCGTCCAGATGCAGGAATTCCGGGGGCAGACGGATCGCAAACTCCATAACGTCCCGGTCAAGTAGTGGAGAGGCATAGCGCAGCCCGTGGCGTCCTGCGACCTGTGCGGCCTGCTCCTGGATCCAGACCGTGTGCCCGACATGGATGCGCTCTGCGCGAAGCCAGCCCGAATCGGCGCGTAACTCGGGATTGTCATCATGTGTCAGTGTCTGAAACGCCGGTTTGAGGAAACGATTGAGCATCCGAATGCTTTCGTTGCTGCGCCCGAGCCCTTGGCGGCTCATCCGCGGCAGGATGTTTGGCAGCACGAAACGCTGCACTTCCGAGGCGATGATTCGCCATGCTGCGCGGCCGCTCCGTCGTCCGACCTGTCGGCTGATGGACCAGAGCGCCCGCCAGCGGCCTTTCATCAACATCTCGGCAAATCCGCCTGTCCCGGCATAGCTGACGACCTCGTCGCCGCCGAACCCTGCCAGGATCGACGTTCCCCCCAAAGCCGCTGCGTCGCGCACGACTTGTTCGTAAAGATCCTCTGGCCCGTCGAACATCGGAAAGACCGGGCTTATCGCGCCGCGAGCAAGCAGCTCGTGGTCTGGGCTGAACACCGGATGCAGGTCGATGTTCGGATACGCTGCAAGCACAGCGTCGATGGCAGGTTGCTCGTCAATTATGGGAATGTCCCGGGGGAGAGAGCGCCCGCCGAACGCATAGGCCCGGACACTCAAGCCTGAGTCTGCCGCGGCGCGTGCCGCGAGTGCGGAAATTGCCGAAGAATCGAGTCCGCCACTTAGATGAGACAACATGGGACCTTGCGTGGGCATCCGTCGCCGGACCGCGCGGTCAATCTTGTCCCGAAGCACGGCCATGACGTCCGCCCTGTTTGCGGTAGGGGGCAACGGATCACGGCACTCCAGACGCCAATGGCCGCGTCGGGTCGATCCATCTTTCGTCAGAGTCACAGTCACGCCGGGCATCACGTGGCGGATGTTGGTGAATCGAGTTTCG
>JBGCFK010000455.1:0-4164 GCA_045106875.1 Paracoccaceae bacterium
CAGCGTGGTCTCGACCCGAACGACCTCCAGATCCAGTGCATGCAGGATGTTGCGGTAGGCAGGATAACCCGGATCGGCCAGCGCCACCTTCTGACCGGCGTCAAACAGCCCTAGAAAGGCGAGTATGAAAGCACAGGAAGATCCTGCGGTCACCACAACGCGCCCCGGATCCAGATCCAGAGCGTGCCGATCCCGGTAGAGCCTCGCGATCCCTTCCCGCAGTTCTGGCAGTCCCAGCGCGACCGTGTAGCCCAGTGGATCGCCTGCCGCCATGCGCGCTGCCAACAGATCCGTCGCAGCCCGCGGCGCAGGCGTCCCCGGCTGCCCGACCTCCATATGCACGATGTCCCGCCCATCCGCTTCAAGCGCACGGGCGTTCTCCATGCCACCCATCCCCACAAACGCTGAGACGGCACTGCGTCTTGAACTCGTGACTGTCATTGCCCTTCTATCCGTGGTCGTTACGCTGCCGGTCTAGGGCGGAGCAGTGACAACGGCAAGGATGAGATCGCGTGCAGGCATTCGTCAAACTCAGCATCGTAGCCGCCTTGGCCTCCGTCATGTTGGCTTTGCCCGCGGATGCTCGCGGGCTGATCCGCGATTCCGAGATCGAACGTACGTTGAAATCCATGTCTGCTCCGGTGCTACAGGCAGCGGGCTTGGCGCCCGCTTCAGTTGACATTTTCATCATCAATGATGACAGCCTGAACGCGTTTGTGGCCGGTGGGCGAAGGATATTCCTGCACACAGGGCTCTTGATTGATCTGGAGACCCCCGAAGAACTGCTGGGTGTGATCGCCCATGAGGCAGGTCATATCGCAGGCGGTCACGAGGCGCGGCGCGCGATAAACTTCCGCAACGCACAAGGCCCGGCACTGGTTGGCCTTTTGGTCGGTATCGCTGCGGGTGTTGCAGGCGGCGGCGAAGCCGGGGCAGCCCTGGCGGCAGGCACGCAGGGCGCGGTCCGGCGCAGTCTGCTGAATTTCAACCGGGCTGAAGAGGCCTCGGCGGATCAGGCTGGACTGACCTATCTGCGGGCGGCGCGTGTGAATCCCGAGGGCCTTCTGAAAGTTCTGGAGCGGTTCCGTGGGCAGGAAGTGCTCTCGATTGGCAATATAGACCCCTACATCCTGACGCACCCGCTTGGGACCGAGCGCATGTCCCTCCTGCAACGCAAGATCGAAGCCGATCAGGGCAAGACATGGCCGGAAGATCCTGACCGCGTATATTGGCACGAGCGAATGCGTGCCAAGCTTGAAGGGTTTCTGCGCTCTCCGGAGCGGGTCCTGAACGATCTTGTGGATGCTCCCGAGACCGAAGCCACACTCTATGCTCAAGCTGTGGCTCTGCACCGACTGCCTGCAACCCGCGAAGCATTGGCGGCCGTCGACAAGCTGATTGCCAAACGGCCCAACGATCCGTTTTACATCGAACTCAAGGGCCAGATCCTTCTGGAATCAGCACGCGCGACCGAAGCTGTGCCAGCGTACCGGAGGGCCTCGAAACTGGCACCTAACGAGCCTTTGATCAAATCCGGGTTGGGCCGGGCATTGCTGCAACTCAACACCAGTGCTGCGAATGCCGAGGCACTGGCCGTGCTTCAGAAAGCGCGGGCGGACGATCTGGCGGATGCCGCTGCGCTTCGCGATCTGGCAACGGCTTATGACCGGGCCGGAGATGCAGGCATGGCGACACTGGCGACGGCCGAGCGATATGCGCTGGTCGGCAACACCAAAGGCGCAGTGCGGCTCGCTCGCCGTGCTGAGGGCCTGCTGACCAAAGGCTCGACCGGCTGGCTGCGCGCCCAGGACATTCTCAAACTGAAAACCAACGAAGAATAAGACGGAGGAGAGCTTCCCATGAACATGGGCATTCGACACACCCTTACATCCATCGCATGCGCAGCGGTATTCTCGGTTGGAACACACGCCATGGCGGCACCGCTGGATCTGGACGACATGTCCCCTGCGGACCGGGCGACGTTCCAGGCCGAGATCCGCGCCTACCTACTGGAGAACCCCGAAGTGATCATGGAAGCCATCCAGATCCTCGAGGAACGTCGGCAGGTGGCCGCGCAGCAGGCCGATGAGCAGATCGTCGCTCAGCACGCCAAAGCGCTCTATGAGGACGGCTTTTCCTATGTGACCGGCAACCCGGATGGCGATGTGACGATCGTCGAGTTCTCCGACTATCGCTGCGGGTTCTGCAAACGCGCGCACCCGATGATGGAGGAACTCGTGGACCGCGACCCGAATGTCAGGGTGATCGTGAAGGAGTTTCCAATCCTCGGACCTGACTCGGTAACAGCTGGTAAAATGGCGTTGGCGGCAATGGACCTCGAGCCGGAAAAGTTTTCTGAACTGAACGACCGCCTGATGACCCATGCTGGCAACCTGACCGAGCAGGCGGCATACCGGATTGCAGGCGATGTCGGCTATGATATAGCCGCGCTCAAGACCCGTGCTGCCTCTTCCGAGATCGATGACCGGCTGCAAAGGAACTACCAGTTGGGTCAGGCATTGGGCGTCCAAGGAACCCCGGCCTTTGTCATTGGTTCGGAGGTTATTCGCGGATTCCTGCCAATCGAAGACATGCTGGCAGCCATCCAGGAAGCCCGCGTGGAAAGCAACTGATCCTCGAAATACGCGCCCAAGGTTTGACGGGCGCGGCATTCGGCGTATAAGCGCTGCAATCATAATCAGGGCGTTCAAACTGTTGTTTGGCGTCCCTGCCCGGCTCGCCCGGGAACGATCCGAAAGCGACAGGCGACATGACAAAAAACACAGAACAGGACGTCGCGTTCATCCAGGCACTGGCTGACATGTTGAAAGTCTCGGACCTGACCGAGGTCGAGGTTGAACGTGAATATGGCGACGACGACACCCTGAAAGTACGGCTGTCGCGCGCAGTTACTGTTGCTGCGCCTGTGGCTGCTCAAGTGGCGGCACCTGTCAGTGCACCACCCGCCGCGGCGTCCGCGCCCATGGCTGCTCCGGCCTCTGCCGTGGAATCTGCTGGCACTGGCCCGGCTGGTCCGGACCTGTCGAACGCGATATCCTCACCGATGGTGGGTACCGTTTACTTGGCATCCGAGCCTGGCCAGCCAAACTTCGTCAGTCCGGGTGATATGGTCGAAGAGGGACAGACCATCCTGATTATCGAGGCGATGAAAACCATGAATCAGATCCCGGCGCCACGATCGGGTAAGGTGCGCACAATCCTGATCGACAATGGCGAGCCGGTCGAATTTGGCGAACCTCTCATGATCATCGAATAGGCGCGGGAGCCGCGCATATGTTCCAGAAAATCCTGATCGCGAACCGCGGAGAGATCGCTCTGCGCGTTATCCGGGCCGCCCGCGAAATGGGGATCGAGGCGATCGCCATCCACTCGACAGCCGATGCCGGCGCCATGCATGTGCGTCTGGCGGACCAGAGCGTTTGCGTCGGGCCGCCCTCTGCCGCGCTGAGCTACCTGAATCAGCCTGCCATTCTTTCGGCCTGTGAGATCACCGGCGCCGAGGCTGTGCACCCGGGCTACGGGTTCCTGTCCGAGAATGCAGGCTTTGCGCAGATCGTCGAGGAATCCGGGCTGACCTTTATTGGCCCAACAGCCGAGCATATCCGCCTGATGGGCGACAAGATCGCGGCCAAAGAGACGATGAAAAAGCTTGGGGTACCTTGTGTCCCCGGCTCGGAAGGCGGGGTCGAAACGGTGGACGATGCGCTAAGCGTAGCGCGCGACATCGGCTATCCGGTACTGGTCAAGGCTGCGGCAGGCGGCGGGGGTCGCGGCATGAAAGTGGCCAAGACCGAAGCAGACCTGCCGATTGCGTTTTCCTCTGCTCGCGCCGAAGCGAAAGCAGCCTTTGGAGATGACGCCGTCTATCTGGAAAAATACCTAGGGACGCCGCGGCATATCGAGATTCAGGTGATCGGCGACACCCATGGCAATGCTGTGCATTTGGGCGAACGAGATTGCTCGCTGCAGCGGCGGCATCAGAAAGTCTTCGAGGAAGCGCCCTCCCCCATCATCGACGCCGAGACGCGTGCGAAGATTGGCGAGACCTGTGCAACTGCAATCCGCGACATGGGTTATCGCGGTGTCGGCACGATCGAGTTTCTCTATGAGAATGGCGAATTCTACTTCATCGAGATGAATACA
>JBGCFK010000456.1:0-19812 GCA_045106875.1 Paracoccaceae bacterium
GTACGACTACTGGGATCATCCCGAAAAGATGATCGCAGCGGCTACCGAGTTCTGGACCGAACAAGCCGAGCTTTGGACCCGCGTGAGCCGCAGTGCGCTTGGCGAAGAGGTCGAGCCGATGATCGAACCCGCACGCGGCGACCGGCGTTTCAAGGACGAAGCCTGGGCTGACGTCCCGATGTTCGACTATCTCAAGCAATCCTACCTGCTGACCGCCCGCTGGCTGACCAACCGGCTGGAAGACGCCGACGGACTGACGGATCAGGAACGCAAGAAACTGAACCTGTTGGCGCGCAATTACATCGAAGCGCTGTCGCCTTCGAATTTCGCGCCCACCAACCCCGAGGTCATCCGCACGACAATTGCCGAAGAAGGCGAGAACCTCATGCGCGGGATGGAGAACCTGACGCGCGATCTCGACCGAGGCAAGGGTAGCTTGCTGATCCAGCAGACCGATATGACCGCGTTCAAGGTCGGTGAGAACATGGCCACGACGCCAGGCAAGGTCATCTTTCAGAACGACGTGATGCAGCTGCTGCAGTTTACTCCGACAACGGACGAAGTGCACAAGACCCCTCTGCTGATCATCCCACCGTGGATCAACAAGTTCTACATCCTCGACCTCAACGAGAAGAAGTCGATGATAAAATGGCTGGTTGCACAAGGACACACGGTCTTTCTGATCTCATGGGTCAATCCCAAGGACGAGCACAGGGATGCGACCTGGGAGACCTACATGCTGGACGGTGTGCTCGAGGCCATCGACAAGGTTCTGGAAGAGACCGGCGCACCCACAGTCAACACGGTGGGATATTGCATTGGCGGGACCATGCTGGGCACGGTGCTGTGCGCAATGGCGGGCAAAGGCGACCCAAGGGTGCAGTCTGCGACCTTCTTCACCGCACAGTTGGAGTTTTCGGATGCGGGCGAGCTGCAGGCCTTTGTGGATGACGAGGTGATAGATACGATTGCGGATGCCGCCGAGGAGCATGGGTATCTGGCCGCCGAGAACATGTTCGGCGCGTTCAACAGCTTGCGCGCGAACGACCTGATCTGGAGCTTCGTGGTCAACAATTACCTTCTGGGGAAAGAGAACTTTCCGTTCGATCTGCTCTACTGGAATTCGGACAGCACGTGCATGCCGGGCAAGATCCACACCTGGTATCTGGACACGTTCTACAACAAGGACCTGCTGGCGAAGGGCGAGCTTGAACTACTGGGAGAACTGTTGGATCCCGGGAAGGTCAAGCTGCCGGTCTATCATGTGGCAGCGGTTGAGGATCACATTGCACCCGCGCCATCGGCTTACCGTGCGGCGAAACTGCTTGGCTCGAAGAACCAGAAGTTCGTGCTGGCTGGGTCAGGACATATCGCCGGCGTTGTGAATCCGCCGGTGCTGGGAAAATATCAGTATTGGACCAAGCCCGGGATCAAGGACGCGGATCTTGAGACATGGAAGGACGGCACCAAGGAAACCGAGGGCTCGTGGTGGCCGGACTGGGACAAGTGGCTTGCAAAGCAGTCCAAGGGCAAGGTCGCTGCGCGCGAGCCGGGAGCGGTGCTTGGTGCGCTCGAGGATGCACCCGGATCCTACGTGATGGAACGCTCGGATCAGAGGTAACCCAAGCCGCCGCGTCTGCTGCCCAGTCTCTGGAAGCTGTTGCACCCGCGGCGGCGTGCCGATGCAGCGCTCGTGGCAACGCGCATGCCCAGCAAACATTCGCCAGTAACGCAAGGGTTGCACTCCGCCGCGGACATGGGGTTGCAAGAGGCGCTACAGCAGTCGCGGCGGCTTGCCGGTCATGGGCCATTTTGAAGTTGCTTCCCGCTTCTTGCAGGCGCGCTACGCTCTTCCGAGGTCAGGGCTTCGGCCCTCGCCCTACCGCCCTTCAAACCACCCTTGTGCTCACCCTCGGCTTTCTCAAACTGAATGTCGTCAGCTTCGACAGGTGCACGATCGATAATATGTGCACCAAGCTGGTTGGCGTCTCTGGGTCTGTTGGGTTTGTCGTCTCAATCTTGGACATGACATCCCGCTTGGATATGGCATCCCGCGCGCGCGCGCTAAGAGCACAGGCATTGCCAGTGCGAAGTTTTCCAGATGATCCGCTACCCGGCTTGCCCATCTTTGGCCACAGAGATGCGGGAACAGGATGGCTCGGCGCGGATTGGGCAGGGTAACTCCGGGGACAGCCATGCGGGCAATTCTTCTGATATGGGCTTTGGCCTTGCTGGCATTGGGTGTTCCCGGAACCGCACAAGCGGAATGCGCGCGCGTTGCCAAGGATCTCTGCGCCACCAAGAACGGACATTACCGGATCCGTACACCCAAGGGGCTCGGTCCCTTCCCGACCGTGTTGTATCTCTACGGCTCGATGGGGCAGACCCGCGATCTCATCTCCTATGATGCATTCGTGCAAACCATGACCTCACGCGGCTACGCTGTGATCGTTCCTGCAGCCTTGGACCTACGCTATGCTGATGGACTGGATTCCGGCTGGCACTTGCGCAACGAACGCGGCAAGAAACCGCGAGACGAGGTTGCATTTGTCGCCGAGGTTCTGCGCGATGCCGAACAAAGCTTTGTCATCAACCGCCGCGAAGTCCTGATGGTGGGCATGTCTCGCGGTGGCTTCCTTACCTGGGAGATCGCCTGTCACAACCCGGATCTCGCCAAGGCCTACGCGCCCGTTGCCGGCAGCTATCACGGCCGGATGCCCGAGCGTTGCAAAGCGCCGGTACGCATAATTCACACTCACGGGACAGCAGACAAGATCGTTCCATTCCGGGCAGGAACTGTCTGGACCTCCGGGGGGGCACAGGCCCAGAAGGTCGACACGGCTCTGCAACGCATGGCTACGACAGGCGGTTGCGCACCCAAGGCAACCCCAGTGCTCTACCAAGGCTATCAACGGACCAGCTGGGCAGACTGCAAGAACGGTGGATCGGGCGATTTGCTGGTGCACAATGGCGGCCACACGATCCCGCGCAATTGGTATACAACGGTACTCGACTGGTTCGAGCAAGACACCCCCCGACGGTCCCCGAATGTGCAGGAAGAAGTCGGCGGCACGGCTGTCTTCAAGGGCGCAGGCAATCGCGGAGCAATTGGCACACGCGCACCCGAGGCAGGCACGCGCGTTTTCCGTGGCTCAGGCCAGAACAGCTCGGGTGGGCGGTTCAAGAAGGTCCCCGGGACGCAATAGCGCGCTGCGACAGGCACGTCACGCGAGGAAACCTTCCCAATCCGGCGTCGTTCCGATCCGCCCCCTTACAAACTCGATAAACGCCCTTGCCCGCGCCGACAGATGGCGGGTCTGCGGGTAGACCACATAGATTGTCACTGGTTGCCAGTTGTGATCGGTCAGCACGGGCTCCAGCGCGCCACGCTCCACGGCCTTGTGCAGAATAAAGCTAGGCTGCATGATCACGCCCTGCCCCGAAATCGCAGCATCCCTGAGAAAATCGCCGTTGGTCGCCCACATCACCGCCTTCATTTCCACCATCCCCGGCGCGTTCTCCGGGCAGGTATAGGCCCAGTTGTCGATCCGCTCGGATCCTGAGTAGCAGAGTGCAGGCAGTCGGGAGAGCTCTGCCGGCGTAGATGGACGTCCATGCCGGTCCCAGAACCCGGGCGCCGCAGCGACGACGCCGCGCACTTCGGCCAGCTTGCGGGCGATCAGCGAGCTGTCCCTGAGATTGCCGATACGCACTGCCAGATCATGCCCCTCAGCCACGAGGTCGATCATCCTGTCAGAGAAATCGACGTCCAGATCCAGCCCGGCGTGCTCGGCGGCGAAGTCGATCAGAACGGGAGCAAGATGTGATTGCCCAAAACTGAGCGGCGCCGCGATGCGCAGGGGCCCGGAAAGCGCACGCGACTGGTCGCCGGCCTCAGCTTCAGCTTCGTCCAATGACTGGAGGATCTGCATTGCGCGATTGTGAAACACCTCGCCGGCAGCGGTTAGACGCATTTGCCGGGTCGTACGTTGCAAAAGCTGCGTGCCAAGGCGCTCCTCCAACTCCTTGATCCGCCGGCTGACCGCCGAGGTCGCCACCTGAAGCGTGTCCGCAGCCTTGGTCAGGCTACCGCTTTCGATAACCTGTACAAAGGCCCTGAGCGTTTCGAACCTGTCCATCCCCGTCTCATTCTGCTGAATTCAACAACATTCCTGTTACGGAGATGGGGTTTGTTTCGGAAAACTCAATAATATGAGGTTCTGAACAAAATCAGGCCTGTCCCTTCGCAGTTTGTAAACGAATCGTTAATCTTGGAGCACTAGCTTTTTCGAAAAGGCATAAACACAAGATTGGGGGGAAGACTGTGACATGTGCTTCGAGAGTCCTTGATCCAGATGACATAGCCGCCGTAGTCGAGACAGCAATTTACCAACAGCGCACCCCTTTGTGGCTTTACGAATTTGACACATGCGCCATCACGTGGGCTAACGCATCTGGCTTGCGACTCTGGAATGCCGAAACTATCGAAGAACTCTCTGAAAGAGATCTGGCGGCGGAAATGTCGCCGACTGTCAAAGGTCGGCTGGCACAGTACTGCAATGACTTCCAGGAGTTCCCAAAACGCAGCTTTCACGAAAGCTGGACCTTCTATCCGAACGAAACCCCCGTGCTGATCGATTGTACATTCCGCTGGTGCCCGTTGTCTGACGGCAGACCAGCCACTTTGATCGAAGGCCGACCTATGGCTGCGATGGATCCGGTCACCGTGCGCGGCCTCGACGCGCTGTTGCACAGCGAGGTGATGACGGCACTGTTTTCTGAGGATGGACGTGCGCTGTTCGCAAACCGTGCAATGCGACACTATATGGAACCCATCGCGCAGAAATTCGGGGACGGTTTTCAGGACCCTACAAAGAAAGACGCGTTCCTGAGCGCGCTCTCCAAGCATGGCAGCCATCGCGAAACCATTCTCGCAGAAACCATCAACGGTTTACGATGGTTCGATGTACAGGCCGGGCGATGCCGCGACGCTGCGACGGGCCAGCCCGCATTTCATCTCAGCGCAACCGATGTCACGGCGATGCGGAGAACCGAGGAAGAACTGCGCGCTGCCCACGACCAGGCGCAATCGGCAGATCAGGCCAAGTCCGAGTTCGTCGCCAATATGAGTCATGAAATGCGTACGCCGATGAACGGCGTTCTGGGCGTCGTGGAATTGCTTGCGCGCACCAAGCTGGACGACCAGCAGCGCCATCATATCGACATCCTGCGCGATTGCGGCAAGGCCCTGCTGCACCTGATCGAAGAGGTGCTGGAACTTTCAAGCATGGAGCTTGGGGCCACACGTCTGAAGACATCGGAGGTCAATCTTCACGAGATCGCGCACTCGGTCGTCGAGGGCCTTCGCTCGCCAGCCGAGAAGAAGGACCTCAAAGTCCTGCTGCAGATTGGGCCAGACGTCCCTGCATCCGGTATCTGCGATGGTGCGCGACTGGCGCAGTTGATGCGCAACTTGATTGGCAATGCGATCAAGTACACGGAAAATGGCTGGGTGTTGCTGTCGCTCGACCGGGTGCGGGAGAACGACTTGCGGGTTGATGTGGTGGATACTGGCCCTGGTGTGCCCGAAGCGGATCGCGCAAGGATCTTCGAGAAATTCACACAGTTGAAAGATGGATGCAGACCGTCATATGCCGGGATCGGCCTTGGGCTGGCAATCTGCCATGGACTTGTCACGTTGCTCGACGGTGAAATCGGGGTGACCGCTGCCGAGACAGGCGGCGCCCGGTTCTGGTTTGAATTGCCCGGAGTCATCGCTGCTGAGTCTACTCACGAGCTACGGGATCTGCGCGCGTCGGCCTAGACAGACTGACCCACGGCCGGCGCATGCTTCATCTGAAAGGCTACATCCTGTTCGTCGGGTTGCCGATGATATCCATGAATTCCTTGCGCGTGCGGTGATCCACCCGGAAGTTCCCCAACATTGTGGATGTGACCATCGAGACGCCATGGCGGTGCACGCCTCGGGTCGACATGCAGTGATGCTCACCTTCCATGACCACGGCGACGCCGCGCGGGCGCAACACCTCCATCAACACATTGGCAACCTGGGCTGTCATCTTCTCCTGCACCTGCAAGCGCTTGGAGAACACATTCACCAGACGGGCCAGCTTGGAGATACCGACGACCCTGTCCGTCGGGATGTAACCAACATGCGCCTTGCCGATGATCGGCGCCATGTGGTGCTCGCAGTAGGATTCGAACCGGATGTCGCGCAGGACGACCATCTCGTCATAGCCCTCGACTTCCTCGAAAGTCCGGGCCAGCAGGTCCACGGGATCCTGATCGTAACCTTGAAACCACTCTCGATACGCGCGGATCACCCGATCGGGCGTGTCCAGCAGGCCCTCACGTTCGGGATCGTCACCGGCCCAGCGGAGCAGCGTGCGGACAGCGGCCCGCGCCTCATCCTCCGAGGGAAGCTCCACATTTGGAGGCGTCACGATCTTCTGAACCATCGCATTCATCCTTACGTCGATATCGTTCATCGCCTACCGACCTCCGTCCTGTTCATTTTGGTTAAGCAGGACATAGACCGACGTCGCGGCCTGGCAATGAGACCCCACGCCTGTGATAGAGATTTCGCGAAGTGGTGCAATGGCCTGCATAGCGTCTGCATAGCGTCTGTGGCTTGCCACGAGTCAGGTCACAGCGGATAAGGCCGGGCATGGCAAAGCTTTACTTCAACTACTCGACCATGAATGCGGGGAAAACAGCGATGCTGCTGCAAGCCTCGCACAACTACCGCGAGCGGGGGATGGATACCTACCTTCTGACCGCCGACTTTGACGGGCGCTCGGGCGCAGGCAAGATCGTCAGCCGCATCGGGATCGAGGCTACGGCAGATATGTATTCCCAGCACGAAGATCTGTTCGCCAAGATCGTCGCCCGTACGGAGGCGGGCCCGATTGCCTGCGTACTGGTGGATGAAGCGCAGTGGATGACCCGCGATCAGGTCTGGCAACTGGCCCGCGTCGTGGATGATCTTGACGTCCCGGTCATGTGCTATGGGCTGCGTATCGACTTCCAGGGAGAACTGTTCCCCGGTTCCGCGGCACTACTCGCTCTGGCCGACGAAATGCGCGAGGTACGCACGATCTGCCATTGCGGCAAGAAGGCGACCATGGTGATCCGTACGGATCCAGAGGGACACGCGGTCACTGAAGGCGCCCAGATCGAGGTGGGCGGCAATGACCGATATGTCAGCCTGTGCCGTCGCCATTGGCGCATCGCGGTGGACGACACGGGCGGGTGAGATCTGGATGCGGATAGTTTGAACAAAGCTTGGGTAACCCCCAGCGATACGCGTTAGACCTTCTGATCTCGTTCAACCTTCGCGGTGCCCTAAGCAAGGTGAGCGAACTGGCGTACTCCCGTTTTTTTCAGACAGCTTCCAATGCCTGCGCGATATCGTCTCTCAAGTCCGCAGGGTCTTCGAGACCGACCGACAATCTGACCAGTCCCGGCGTGATACCAAGACCTTCGCGCTGCACCTCAGTCAGCCTCTGGTGCGTGGTCGTCGTGGGGTGGGTCACCAGTGATTTCGCATCACCCAGATTGTTCGAGATTGCTACAAGGCCAAGTCCGTTGAGGAAGCGGAAGGCACCAGCCTGACCACCTGCAATCTCCAGAGCAATCACCTGCCCCGGCCGCTCCATCTGGCTGGCAGCCAGATTGTGCTGCGGGTGGGACGGCAGGCCCGGGTATATCGCCTTTGCAATTTTGGTTTGGGTCGAGGCCCACTTCGCGATCTCCTCTGCGCTGTCCGTCTGAGCGTTCACACGCAGACCCAGCGTTTCCATTCCCTTCAGCATGACCCAGGCGTTGAACGGGCTCATGGCCGGACCCGTGTGCTTCACATACGGCTCGACCTCGTCGCGAATGAACCGCTCTGATCCAAGCACCACTCCCCCCAAACAGCGCCCCTGACCGTCGATATGTTTGGTCGCGGAGTACACCACCACATCAGCACCCAGCGCAATTGGCCGTTGGAACATCGGCGTTGCGAACACATTGTCCACCACCAATCGCACACCCCACTCATGGGCGATCCCGGCAACAGCGGCGATATCTATGACCTCCAACGTAGGGTTGGAGGGTGTCTCGAGAAAGGCCAGCCGCGTCTCCGGGCGCATCGCGCTGCGCCACTCATCCAGATCCTTGCCATCCACCAGCGTCACTTCCACTCCGAACCGAGGACAAAGCGTCTCGATAATGTAAAGGCACGAGCCAAACAGCGCACGCGCCGCAACCACGTGATCGCCCGCTTTTAGCTGACACATCAGCGCCGCATGCACAGCCGCCATGCCGGATGCCGTCGCAAAGGCCGCCTCAGCACCCTCAAGCGCAGCGATCCGGTCCTCGAACATCGCAACCGTCGGATTGCCGTAGCGGGCATAGATGAACGCATCCTCGCCCTCAGCCACCTCGCCAGCAAAGCGCGCGGCCGCCGTTTCGGCATCCGGGTAGACGAAGCCCTGCGTCAGATAGAGCGCTTCAGAGGTCTCGCCGAACGCGCTGCGCCGCGTGCCCCCATGCACAGCAAGCGTGCGCGGGCGAAGGTTGGGATCATGTGACGAACGATCAGGCATGCCGGTCTCTCCAATAGCTGGACCAGCGCGGGGGCGGGTACGGTTGCCCGTACCACGACCTCTTTAGCGGTATGTTTTACGTGGCCCGCAAGCCGGTCCGACAAATCGCCACGCTTCGAGAGATATACGGCTACCTGCGAAGACGGTCAACCAGAGCGTGGCAGAGCATTTCCAAAACTACCTGTTCCGAAAATGTTCAGCGCGCGAAAGACCTCTCAGAAGACAAGAGCGTTCTGCAATGCAGCCTCTTCCACGTTCAGGACAGTGATCGAGTTGCCCTGCCCGGCCGCACCATAGTCGATCCGCGTATCGTCGCTGTTCACAGTGACAAAAACCAGATCCGTGATCGCCTCGACCTGCGTTCCACCGAACAGAATACGATCTATGGCGGGATTGAAGTCATGGATCACGTCGGCGCCGTCAGCCTCATCGAAGAAGAAGAAATCCGCGTCCGCACCGCCGTAGAGATCGTCGTCACCGCCCTCGCCGACCAGCCCGTCAGCCCCGTCATTGCCGTAAATGACGTCATTGCCGCCAACTCCGATCAACTGATCCGTGCCACTGCCACCGAAAAACGTGTCACCCGAGGCCCCGCCAAGGAAAAACGTCAGTCCCGTCACGGCGGAGGCATCGAAGGTGTTGGCGAATGCGGACGCTCCTCCGAAGCCTTCGATATCGTCACCGATCACATCGTCCACAAGATCCGGCGAAGACCCGGCAGCAATGTCGCCTGCGGGATCAAAGACAAATCTCAGCGGCCCGGTCGCCGAAAAGTAGGTGGCAATGTCGCCAATGCTGTCACCGCCGAACAGACTGTCCGCGCCGGCACCACCTTCCAACGCATCGAAGCCCGCACCGCCATAGAGCACATCTGCGCCACCGCCGCCTTCAAGCACGTCACTGCCGGCACCTCCGGTCAGCGTATTGGCCGCTTCGTCACCGGTCAGCAGATCGTTGAACTCGGAGCCGATCAGCGCCTCGATGGCTTGCAGGCTGTCGCCTTCAGCATCGCCGCCTGTACCTATTCCTCCCAACGTAACGAAAACAGCCTGAGACGATGCTGCATAGTCGGCCACGTCGATACCGCCGCCGCCATAAAACTGGTCACCGCCAGTTCCGCCGATCAGATGGTCGTCGCCATCGCCGCCATTCAGAGTGTCTCTACCGGACCCACCGGCAAGCCGGTTCGCCGCGTCGTTGCCAATGATATCGTCGTCACCTTCGCCGCCCTCGGCATTCTCGATGACAACACCATTGGCGATGGTGAACCCGCCATAGATCCCGTCGACATAGGACATGAATCCCCCGCCGCCCTCTTCATACAAGAGGGTCGCAGCCCGCAGATCGATAACAGCATCAGCCGTGCCTTCGTGAACAATCTCGTCCTCGCCACCAGTGTCCCAGATCGCTTGGTATCCGGTGCCTTGCTCGTTCGCAGTCCAGAGGCTGTAGCGATCATCGCCCTCGGCATTTGACGTATTTGCACCATACATCGCCTGCAATGCCGCGATGTCCAACGCGCCGAAAGTCCGGTTGTAGCCATGGTCATTGGTGCGCGGACGCCCGTTCGGGCCAGAGACCCAAGGCTCGTTGTAACTCATGGCTGTAAAGACGGACTGGTTCAGATCGAACGCGCCAAGGGAGGACGAGGACGTCACACCCTCCATCTGCACCGATCCTGCGCCCGCTTCGTGCGGGTGCGACAGGCCAAGCCCGTGCCCGAACTCGTGGATGGCCACCCCGTACATGAAACCGCCAGAGTCCAACGAACCACCGGGCGCATCGCTGTAGCCGAAACCTGCGCTGTTGATCAGCCCGCCGCCACCATTGCCATTGGAGGATGGCAACTGGAAAAAGCCCAGCAAGGTCGATCCACCGACGGTCGGCAAAGCCGCAGTCCCGATTTCGATATCAGCCTCGTTCCGACGGGTGGTCAGCTGGAAATCCACATCAATAAACGTCTCGAGATCTTCGAAAACCGAGAAGTACTGGGCTTGCTCGTAAGCATTGGTGCCGTCAGCCAGCGCTGTTCGGGATCCACCAAAGTTATAGTCGTAAGGCGTTCCCGCAGGCGAGAAGAAGACCAACACCGGATCGTCCGTATTCAGCGCCAACCTGCCTTGGATCGAGTCCACCGGACCACCGGGAGGCGGGGGCGGCGGCGCATCCGTGGCGACCACGGTCAGCCTGTAATCACCCGCAAAATCCAGATCACCATCGGTCCAGGCGTCCGCTTCGATGAAATATGTCCCGTCCTCCGAGGCCGTGAAGATCAGCCGCGAATCGCGCTCGACTCCCGAGACGATGTCGTCGTTCTCTGCCAGAAAGTTGCCATCGGCGGCGAAGATCCGGACCAGAGGGTCTTCCAGTTCCGGCAACCCGTTGTTCGGGTCGTGGTCCAGACCGAACATGTCTACCTGGATGGTTTGCCCTGCTGTCAGGTCAATCCGGAACCAGTCCTTGTCGCCTTCAAAGTCCAGCACCGAGTCGACTGTGCCGCCGACCGAGATTGTCGCGGTTGTCGACGGGTCTGCAGGAATGGTCAATTGCTGGGTTATGGGTTGTGTTGATCCGCAGGCGAACGGATGCTTGCCCGCCAGTACGCAGGTGACACACATGTCTCGGCTCCTCACACCACATGCAGCCGCCAAAAGCGCAGCTACATGATTGTCCCCCTGCAAATGCTGCGTACACAACCGATGGTTGCATTGCAAGCATGCGTTAACAGTTTACCGCGGACGGGTCCGTCCGGGCACCCCCTGAAAGAGGGTAATTTCATGACATGCAGCAACGCCGTCATGTAGACGCAAGGCAACTGCGACCTACCTCGCCTCGTTGTCAGACCGAGATGACGAGGGATTTATGGCAGGTTTCATCGCAATACCGGCGGAACAGACGGGTGAAGCGCATACCGGGCCAGCGACGATGCCTCGAGACGTCCGAATACCAAAACGCGATCGGCGCTTGAAGCCAAAGCGCAGCTACCGCAAAATACCCGGCGAGAGAAGTAAGTCTTCCACTATAACCGGGCGGGCGGAACACATACGTATGCGCGTAGTTGGTATGATCTTTGTCCTCGCGCTGACCGGGCCGGCGGCAGCGGAGGAGAAGGTGGACCTCCGGACTGCTTGCCAGAACCTTGCAGCACCGGCTGCGGCCGAGGCCGCATGCGTGTCCGTTGTGGAGCGTGGCGCACCCGGCGCAAGCCGCTATGCTTGGGCATGGAACAATCTGGGTTTGGCACATGCGGCGCAGGGTGCGTACCTGTCAGCACTGGAGGCTTATGCCAAGGCGTTGAGCGCCGATCCCCGCTTCGCACCAGCGTTGTCGAATCGCGGAAATGCACACGCGGCGCTGGGCGACATGCTTGCGGCAAAGGCTGATCATGAAGCCGCAGTCGCGTTGGACCCGGAGTATGTGGCAGCAAGGCACAACCTCGCCGTGGATCTTGAGGAAATGGGCGAGTACCGTGCCGCGCTCACGGCATATCGCGCTGTGCTTGCCCAAGATCCGGCGCACAAAGGCGCGCGGGTCGGGCTGGCAACAGCGTCGTGCAAACTGGGTCGCATAAAGTCCTCAGCCGAGGCCCGGGTTTCTGCGATCACGCGCGGAGCACTGGATGCCTCGCAAATGCAAGTCTTGCTGCAAAGCGTGGGCTTCTACAAAGGCCCGATTGACGGCATCTTCGGGAAAGGCTCACGCGCGGCGCTTTGGGCCTGGACGCGGGCCGGATGCCTGCCCCGAGCGTGAGACGGGTTGTTCTTGTCATCGTGGTTTTGCTGACCGCTCTGCCGTCGAGGGCGGATGTCGTGAAGGACTGCACGCAGACAGGCGACTGGTGGCTGCGCGTATCGGCCTGCTCGGAGGCTATCGACAGTGGAAAATATCCGGGCAATCGCGCGGCATGGGCCTATTCCAACAGGGCAGTCGCCCATACGGAACTCGGCTCGTATATTGACGCGTTCGATGATCACCGGAACGCCATCAAACTTGACCCGACCAGTGCGACTGCGCGGAACAACAAGGCCAACGCGCACGCGCGGTTTCGGGAATATGACCGTGCCATTGCCGAGTACTCGGCAGCCATTCGACTGAAGCCGGGCTACGCGTCGGCGCATTTCAATCGTGCCGGGGTGCACGTGGCGTTGGGCCAGGATGCCAAGGCGGCGGCGGACTATTCGGCGGTAATAAAGGCCCGGCCCGAGCTTGGTGCAGCCTATGCCGGTCGCGCCGAGGCGCTATGCCGGACAGGCGCCATCGAGAAGTCTGTCGGAGACAGGCTGAAAGCTCTGGAGCTTGGTGCGCTGACCGACACTCTGATATCCAGCCATCTCACTGAAACCGGCTATTTGCGCGATAGTCTGGATTTGCACGCCGCGCTTCGGGCATGGACAGCGGCGGGCTGTCCCTAGGCCAGATGCCTTCTGCGGGGCGCAGACCTGATTAGGCCGCACGCGTCAGCTTCTGGCCGGGCTCGGATGCCTCTCCCCGACCCAAGGCCGCCACACCCAGATCCAACGAACCGGGAGCGCCTGTCGCAGCCGCCTTGTCACCGCCCAACTCTTCGAGGCGCGCCGCCTGTTCCTCCAGCAGCTGCGCATTCAGAGTGGCCTGTGCCTCAAGGCTCTGCCGGTCTGCGAGCGCTGCGACCCGCCGGTCCTGGCCAGAGGGTTCTGCCGGAGCGAGAGCCGCACGTTTGACGATGCTCATCTTGTCGATAGTCGCCTCGGGATCGTCGGGCACCGGAGCCACATCGATGGGCACTTCGCCGCCAATCGCATAGCGCTTGCCATCGGGTCCGGTCTGGTAGCTATAGGAGGGCTGGCCCGCGTACTGGCCACCGACGCGCGCATGCGCTTCCTCGTGGCGGCGCACCTCTGCATCACGTGCGCGCAGTTTGTCAACCTGGTCACGTTCGGCGGCGGTCAGGCCATCGGCACCGACCGAAGAGCCTGTCTCGTTGCGCGCACTGTCGGAATCCTGAGCCGCGTCCGCTTGGATGACCGGGCGGGGAACCTTTGGGCGCTGTCCCTCCGGCCGATCCTCGGAGCCGGGCGCATTCGCCAAATCCTGCACCGACGCCGATTGTTCGCTTTCGCGCAATAGCGGTGACTGTGTCGCCCGAACACCTGCGTTCAGAGCAATGGTCAATGACGCCATACCGAACCCTCCGTGGACACCAGATCTTCACTGTTGCAGACAATTCCTTCTGAACCATAAATCGATGCGAACTGGCTCCACCTGCGCGGCACCAATGGCACTGGCACGCCGGAATTCTATCGGCTAGACCGGGGTCAACAACAGGATCCAGTACATGAACATTTACCTGCCGATCGCGGAAGTCTCGGTGGACGCATTCGTACTTATCGGCCTTGGCGCCGGGGTCGGATTCCTGTCCGGCATTTTCGGAGTTGGCGGCGGATTCCTGATGACGCCGCTGCTGATATTCATTGGCATCCCTCCCGCTGTTGCCGTCGCGACCGAGGCAAATCAGATCGTTGCGTCGTCCTTTTCCGGGGTGCTGGCGCATCTTAGGCGGAAGACGGTGGACATGAAGATGGGGGCGGTGCTGCTGGCGGGGGGCCTTATCGGGTCTGCCATTGGGGTGCAGCTGTTCTCGATGCTCCGCGCCATAGGGCAGGTCGATCTGCTTGTGGCGCTTTGCTATGTGGTGTTCCTGGGTGGTGTTGGCTCATTGATGCTGATCGAAAGCATCAATGCCATGCGTAAGGCAAAGGCCGGGATCAGGCGCCCAAAACGCAAGCGACACAACTGGATACATGGGTTGCCGTTCCGAATGCGGTTCAAGACCTCGAATCTGTATATCAGTGCAATTCCACCCTTTGCGGTAGGTATGTTGGTGGGCACACTGGCGGCGATCATGGGCGTGGGCGGCGGCTTTATTATGGTGCCCGCGATGATCTACCTTCTGGGTATGGCGGCGACAGTGGTGGTGGGAACGTCGCTCTTTCAGATCATGTTCGTCACGGGCGCGACCACGCTGATGCATGCGATTGCAAACCAGACCGTGGACGGAGTGCTGGCACTGATCCTGCTGGTTGGCGGAGTCGTAGGCACCCAGATCGGTGTGCGTGTCGGCCCGAGGCTCAAAGCCGAACAATTGCGGATTCTGCTGGCGCTGCTCGTCTTGGCAGTATGCCTCAAGCTTGGAATTGATCTGGTGAGCACGCCGGACGAATTCTTCGCAATCGGTTCGGGGGGCGGACATTGACCCTGATCTGGCCCCGCCTCTCAGCCCTGTTCGTAGCGGTCATCCTTTGGAGCCTGCCTGCAACGGCGGCGAACACGGTGGTTGGTGGTCTCAGCCAACATTCGGTATCGCTCACAACCGGCTTTTCAGGGTCAGAGTTGTTCATATACGGCGCAGTCAAAGGCACGCCGGGGACCTATCCTTTGGATGTCGTGATCACGATCACGGGGCCGTCCGAGCCGGTGGTGGTTCGCAAGAAAGAACGCCAGTTCGGCATCTGGATCAATGGTGGCGGCGTCACGATTGACGAGGCACCCAGCTTTTACGCTGTAGCCTCGACCAAGAAGTTCCGGGACATCGTCAGCTACACCGCAGACCTGCAGTACAAGATCGGTATCGACCAGGTGATCCGGCTGGTGGATGCGCCGGACTGGGTCAAGGACCGCGAGGCTTACCGCAAGGCCGTGGTACGCATCCGCGAGGTCGAGGGGCTCTATGCTTTCCTGCCGGAGAGCATTCGCATGACAGAGAACACGCTGTTCGAAACACGTATCAAACTGCCTGCCAATCTGGTCGAGGGCGATTATGGCGCAAAGATCTACCTGATCCGCAACAAGGAAGTCCTTGACGTGTTCGAGGACCGGATCGAGGTCCGCCGCGCGGGCATCGGCCGCTGGATCTATACGGCGGCGCAGGAATATCCCGCACCTTACGGGATCGCGTCGATCATCGTGGCACTGATCGCAGGTTGGCTGGCATCGGCCTTCTTCAGAACTTTCTTTCCAAATTGACTGCAGCCAAGCTTTACAGATTGTTCAGTTGACGAGAACCATCTGCCAGTGGCGCCAACGCCTCGCGCCAGCGAAGCGGCGGCGCGAGGGTATGTCATGTGAGCGGCGAAGCCGTGAACTCCGCCTGATCCGACATCTCGGTCAGAGTGACCAATTCTCCAGCTTGATGGGTGGCTTCATGTCCTGAAACTCGGCGCGCAAGGGAACACCGGTATCGACGCATCTGCCGTATGCTTCGTTCATGGTCGTGCCCGGCTTGAGCTCTCGCATGAACAGCAAGCCATTCTTCAATACGGTGTCACCCAGAACAGCCTGCCTATCGCGCATGAAGACCTCGGCGGCCCGCTCGGACTGCTTGCACTCGGACAACACACCCCAGGCAGCACACAAAGCGACTGTGTGCCCTTCACGATAAGTGCGGATGAACACCGTCGCTTTCGCGCGGCCGCTCATCGTGAACCCCAGCTTCCGGTATCCGGCTGTCAACGGCACGTCGGGCAACTCTCCGGACGCACATCCGGCGACGACAGAAATCGCCAGCAAGTTTGATAATCACAATATTCCGCTCCAATGCTTCAAGCAATGGAGCGGTGGTCAATGTCACACCACCCCGAAGGCCAGCATCGCATCGGCGACTTTCTTGAAACCAGCGACGTTCGCGCCGCGCACATAGTCCACAAAGTCACCCTGCTCACCCTGCTCGACGCAGGCATCGTGGATGTCCTTCATGATCTTCTTCAGCGCCGCACGAAGGTCCTCTTCATCGCGGTGCAGACGCGCCGAGTTCTGGCTCATCTCCAGCCCCGACATGCCAACACCACCCGCGTTCGAGGCCTTGCCGGGCGAGAAGCAGATCCTGGCATCCAGGAACTTGCCGATGGCGGCCATGTCGCAGGGCATGTTGGCGCCTTCAGAGACCGCCTTGCAGCCGTTCTTCAACAACTCGGCCGCTTCGTCGCCCAGCAGTTCGTTCTGGGTCGCACAGGGCATCGCGATGTCGCAAGTCACGCCCCAGGGGCGCTGGCCTGCATGGTACTCGCCACCGAATTCGTCAGTGAACGCCGAAATCCGTGCGCCGCGCTGTTTCTTATGGTCCTTGATCCAGTCGATATGCTCCTGGGTCAGGCCATCTGCCATGTAGATGAAACCGCCAGAATCCGACAGGGTCAGCGGCTTTCCGCCCCGGTGCAGGATCTTCTCGGCCGCGTGGGTGGCGACGTTGCCCGAACCCGAGATCGTTGCCGTCTTGCCTTCGATCGCATCGCCCTTGTGGTGCAGCATGTTCTCAAGGAAGTAGACCGCACCATAGCCCGTCGCTTCGGGACGCATCAAAGAGCCACCATACTCCAGCCCCTTGCCAGTCAGCACACCCTCGAAGCTGTTGGTCAGTCGCTTGTACTGGCCGAACATGTAGCCAATTTCCTTGCCGCCCACACCGATATCGCCGGCGGGCACGTCGATGTTCGGACCGATATGGCGGTAGAGCTCGTTCATGAAGCTCTGACAGAATCGCATGATTTCGTGCTGGCTGCGTCCTTTGGGATTGAAGTCCGCACCGCCTTTGCCGCCGCCCATGGGCAGCCCGGTCAGCGAATTCTTGAAGGTCTGCTCGAAGCCCAGGAACTTAAGCACCGACTGCGTCACCGAAGGGTGGAACCGGATACCGCCCTTATAGGGCCCGATCGAGTTGTTGAACTGCACGCGATAACCACGATTGACCTGCACTTCGCCATTGTCATCCGCCCAGGACACCCGGAACGATATCGTCCGGTCCGGCTCGGCCATGCGGTGCAGCACCTTGATCTTGGCGTAGACAGGATTGTCGTTGATGAATGGAATGACCGTCTCTGCCACTTCGTGCACAGCCTGGTGGAACTCGGTCTCGCCCGGGTTCCGGTCGACAACCCAGTCCATGTACTCCTGAAGGTCCAGCGTATTCGTCATGTTGTTATCCCCTCTTCTCGCCCATGCCGGGCACACCAGTCATAGTTTCAGGCGAAGTTCAGCCCGGATCCCAGCCAGGTCCCTGTTGTTCGCACCGAACAGCAAGCCGTACATGGCGTCCGCCCGGAAGATCAGCCTGTTCGAGAGAGGCCGCTGATAGCGCAGACCAAACCCGACCTGAGCGTCGGTGATGCCTTCCTCGTCGTCCCAGGGCATCTGGAAGGCAACCTCGCCCACGATCTGCTGTTCCAGACCAAAGAGGTACTCGACCCCGATCGCACCGCCGATGGCATCATGGCCGGTATCGTCCAGCCGTGGGAACCCTGTCAGCGCGTCGGTCTCGAAACTCAGACCGACCTGTTTGAGGTTACCATTGCCCGCGGCCTTGCGCGGCGTGTCCTTGCCAATGAAGAAGTTGGCGTAAGGGATCAGCGTGATCGAATGGGTGATCAGCGCATTCTCGGAAATCAGCAGGAAGCCGCTGGCTGTCTTCTGACCGTTCGCACCCTTCTTCTGACCGAAGTTCCCGATGATGCGGGTCGCATTGGCGATCTTACCGCCATAACGCTTCGAGAACGCAAGCGTGATGTTGTGATAGCTCTGATCGCCACCGGAGGTATGGTCCGTATCATCCAGATAGGCATAGCCCGCCTCGAGATATCCCTCGTTCCAGTCAAAGAACCCGGCGACGCCGTAGATGTCCGCCTCGTGGTTCGCCGCCTTCCCGGCATTGTTGGTGAACGCGTCCGAAGTCACCTCATCCCAGCCCGCAAACAGCGTGATATCGAAGTTGGTGATGTCCAGAGCAGCAGAGTTCTGTGCAACAAACGGCGTGACCGCAAAACCAAGGAACGCATCATCGAACCAGACACCGTTCTGGAACAGAAGCGGCAGGAGGCCAAATGCAACAGGCATGTCATAGGACTGATACTCGTCAGTGATGCCTGTCATGATCGCGCCGATATCCCCCTCGAAGAACAGGGTCGTCGGGTCATTGCGCTCGTTGAAAACACCATCACTTTCGTCAGGGCCCGCAAACTCGATGCCAGAGATGTCGTCAAGCGGCTGCCAGAACATGTGCACGCGCTCGGTGCCGGTCAGTTCGAGATTGAAGTTCAGGTTGGTTGCGACGCCAAGCACGGCCTTTTCGGTCGCGCCATTGTCGTTGAAGGCAACGCCTGTACGCAGATCACCGAAGACCGAGAACGCGGGAAACAGCTGGTTCTTCTTGCTGCCAAGCCAACTGATCCCATCACCGATCTCGCCCGGCTCGTATAGCCCACGCCCGATCTCGATAGGAGGGCTCGCATTGTCGACGGGTTTCTTGCCACCATAGATCTCGATCTGAGCTTCAGGATCGTAGGTGATTGAATATTCCGGGTCCTTTTTGAACAACTTGTCGTCGAACGGAACCTGCTTTACGGACGGATCGCGCTCAACAGGTTTCCATTCGGCGGCGTAGGCGGGTACTGCAGCCACCGCCCCCGCGATGGCCACAGCCAGGATTCTTCCCCTCATGGACACCTCTCCTTACTGAACGTCAAACTCGACTGCTGACGGGTGGATGTCGATCATCCACTCGTTCATCGTCCGGATCATCTCATCTGTGGCGAACACGAACTTCATGAAGTAGATCGGCTCGGCACGTGAACGCAGGCGCGCTTGCAAGCGGTAGCGACCCGGTTTGGTGAACGCCTCGGCCGGGATGTCATAGTCGGCATCGCGGTAGCCAAGCGGCGGGATCGAGCGCCCCTCCATCCGGATGAACGCCGGGTGGTTCAGCACCTAGGATGGCACACCCGAAGGCCGGATATGCGGAATCTGATCGATGTCGAAGTTCACCGGCAGGTACATCTCGCGGTCCGGACCCTTGACGCCTGTGACCAGGAACTTGGTCTGGAAGTTCAGAAGCTGGTCGTCGTGCTCGATCGTGCCTTCAGCCAGTTCGATCGAGTGCAGGTCGACCATGTCGCCGTATTTATCGACATATCCGGTCTCCCACGCGATCTCACCATCCGGATCGATCAGCGCCACGTTGAACCAGATCTCGGGCTGCGCGCCAAGCGAGCCGGAAGGCAGGTTGTGACCTTCGTCAATGTTGGTGATGCGATAGCGGACTTTCAGGTCCTCGCCAACCCGCGGCTCGCCATCCTCGAAGAACGGCCCGTCGACGCGCGACGAGTTCTCCATGACTGCGATCCGGTCCTGGCGCTTCAGCTCCAGCATCCGAAGGTTCTGATCAACCACATAGCGG
>JBGCFK010000457.1:0-10509 GCA_045106875.1 Paracoccaceae bacterium
CAAGGCCGCAGCCTCTTCATCGGCACGCGCGCGCGCCGGCGACCAGACGGCCATCAGCAACTCACGCACGCGCTCCGGCGTCTTGGCCATTTGGTCATCGACCTTGTATTCGGCGAATGTCTTGTACCCCAGCAACTTGGCCCGCTCGGCCCGCAGTTTCACCGTCTCGGCAATTCGCGGCCAATTCTCAGTTTCGCCCCTGTCGGCCCATGCGCGGAATGCTTTCTCTCGAAGGTCGCGTCTGGCAGAGAAGGTCAGGAACGGTTCCACCGAAGAACGGCTGAGGGTGATGATATACCCGTCTTCACCGCGCGCCTTTGCCTCTGCCTGTGCACTGTCGATCAGGAATTGCGGAAGTCCATCCAGATCGTTCTTGTCCAAACGCATCGACCAATCTGATTCGTCCTTCAGCACCGTCTGACCAAAAGCGGTGCCCAGTTCCGAAAGGCGGCTCATCATCTCGCTCATTCGCGCCTTGCCAGCCTCATCAAGCCGGGCACCGGCGCGGACATACATCTGGTGGGTCTTGTCCAGGACCCGGGCCTGCTCAGCGCTCAGATCAGCTGACCCCCCATCAACAACCGATTGAATCCGAGCGAAAATCCGAGGATCCGTCAACTGACGAGAGAAATGCTGAGACAGCCGCGGCCCCATCTCCCGCTCGATCTCCTGAATATCGGAGTTGGTGTCACCGCTGGCCCGGTTCCAGAACACAGCCGATACCCGGTCGAGCAACTGACCATGACGTTCCAATGCCTCGATCGTGTTCTCGAATGTCGGGTCCGACGCCGCACCCGCGATTGCCTCGAACTCCGCCTCCTGCTCGGCCAGTGCCGCATCAAATGCCGGGCGGAAGTGCGCGACCTCGATCGCGGCAAAATCGGGCAGATTGTACGGTCCACTCCATGGTTCAAGTAGTGGGTTCGGCGCGCGCTGCGGATCTGACATGAAAACCTCTTGTAAATCGGACCTTTTGGTCGCTCCCGGGGAACTAGGGACTTTAAGCCCATGTGCCAAGTCTGGCTCTGAAAACTGCGGGGGCTGGCAAGATCTGCCTGCATTGGTATAGCATGCCGCAATAAGGGGCATATCAATCCACGATGAGACAGGAGGCCATAAATGCTGAACAATCTGAAGCTTACGCTCGCCGCACTTCTTGCGGCTGCGACCGTGTCGGCTTGCGCGCCAAACGCGCAGAACACCCAAGCATCCATCGCGCAAGAGCAACAGCAAGCGGCAAGGTTCGTCAGCCAGTTGCGGGCAAAAGACAAGCTCGTCACCGACAAGAACCTCAACAACTACGTCGGTGGTGTCGTGCAACGTGTTGCAAAGCAGCGTCCGCCCGGATCGGTTCCGCTCAAGACGTATATCGTCAAGGATGCTGATGTGAACGCGTTCACGCCGGGCGGAGGCTACGTGTTCTTCAACGCCGGGATGTTGGCGGCCATGGAGAACGAAGCGCAGTTGGCCAGTGTCGCGGCGCATGAGATTGCCCACATTGATCGGGGTCACATCACCGCAGGCCGCAATACACGGACAGGCGTTCAGGTCGGTGCTGCAGCGGCAGCAATTGGCGGCGCCTTGCTGGGTGTGCCCGGGCAGGTCACGGATCTGGCCGTGGGCCTCGGAGCGAATTATGCAGTCAACTCGTTCAGCCGAAGCCAGGAAACCGATGCCGACAACACCGGCATCCGGTATCTGGCCGCAGCCGGGTACAATGCTGCTGAAGGTGCCAAGAGTTTTGACGTCCTGCAGCGTCTCTACGGCAACAAGACAGGTGCGGCCGCTGCCTTCTTCTCTTCGCACCCGCCCTCGGCCGAGCGCAAGGCCAACCTGACAGCTCAAGCCCAGCAACTTGGAGCTACCAAAGGGCGCATCGCCAGCAAGACCTATGACAGCAAGACCCGCAAGATACGCCGCGAGGTCCTGAAGTTCTACGAAAGCCAGGGACGCGACCGTGAAGCCGCACAAATCCGGCGTAACCTTCGCTAAAACGCTCAGCGGCTCGCTCTTGGGCGAGCCGCACTTTTGGGGGAACCATCTTGGGCCGTATCTGTCTCAACTTCGCCGTCACTTTGGTATTGGCTACGATCGCCATCATTATCATTTCGATCCTGCTGGAGATATATGCCGGCATGAACACGGGCGCAGGTGTGAGCTTTGTCCCTGCCATGGTCGCAGCGCTCGTGGCAGGCCAGCTCTATGCGTCGCGCACCAAAACCATGCCAACCAGCAAATTCAGCTGGCGTGCTGCTCTCTGGATGAGTTTTACGGCACTGGCGATCGGGATCGTAATGTTCGGGCTGTTTCTGATCATAGGCTCGGCACGCATTATCGGTTTGCTGCAAGGTCTCGACATGACCGTCATTCTCATTGCTCTTGGTGTGGTGATGGCAATCCAGTTTCTATCCATCCGGTTCTTCTTCGGAATGGGGGCAAGTCAGGCAACAAGGGCGCAGGACCAGAAGACACGCCAGACGTTCTGACCTTTCAGCCATACGCCCTCTTGCCGAGCCGCCTGTGCACCAGTAAAACGCGGCAAATCCGAGGGGGACCATGTTCCAACACCGCCATCTGCTCGGCATCGAGCCGCTCTCGCCCACAGATATCACCACGATTCTCGATCTGTCGGATCATTATGTCGACCTGAACAGGCGGCGGGAAAAACATCTGGATGTGCTCTCAGGTCTGACCCAGATCAACCTGTTCTTCGAGAACTCTACGCGCACCATGGCCTCGTTCGAGTTGGCCGGGAAACGCCTTGGCGCGGATGTAATGAATATGGCCGTGCAAGCGTCGTCCATGCAAAAGGGCGAGACGCTGATCGATACCGCCATGACACTGAATGCCATGCGCCCGGATCTTCTGGTGGTACGGCATCAAAGCTCGGGTGCCGTGGCGCTGCTTGCCGAAAAGGTCAACTGTGCTGTCCTTAATGGCGGCGATGGGAGGCACGAGCACCCTACGCAGGCACTGCTGGACGCGCTGACCATCAGGCGACGCAAGGGACGGCTCCATCGGCTGACAATCGCAATCTGTGGTGATATCGCCAACTCCCGTGTTGCAAGGTCGAACATTCTCGCCCTTGGCAAGATGGAGAACCGCGTCCGCGTCATCGCGCCCCCGACCCTCCTGCCATCCGGCATCGACCGTTTCGGGGTCGAAGTCTTCACGGACATGGAAGAGGGTCTAGAGGGCTGTGATGTCGTCATGATGTTGCGGATCCAGAACGAGCGGCTTACGGGTGCCGCCATGCCGTCCGTGCGCGAGTTCTACCACCTCTATGGGCTGACAGCGGAAAAGCTGGGACACGCCAAGGACGATGCCATCGTCATGCACCCAGGCCCGATGAACCGCGGCGTCGAGATTGACAGTGCGATTGCAGACGATGTGGAACGCTCGGTGATCCGCGAGCAGGTCGAAATGGGGGTCGCTGTGCGTATGGCTTGCATGGATCTGTTGGCGCGACCGGACCCCGCCGAAACGAACCCTTTGGACGTCGAGACTTTGCCCCGATGATGCGGCGACAAACACAATTGGCAATGCGTAATGCACGGGCGGCCCGAACACTTGATCACGCTCCGAAAACGTTCTCTGATCATGAATACTGGCGACCCTTCATTGGGACAGAGGAACTTGTCTGGGCAGGACGGCCAGCAGCCGACTTCCAACTCAGCGCGATGGGCAATGCCATTGGCATGTTCTTCGGTGGGCTGTTACTGCTGGCGATCCCCCTGCTCATCGGCGCCGGTGCCCCGCCCGCCGCGATCATCCTGATCTTCGGCGTTGTTGGACTGATCGGCTTGGTGCTGGTGCTCGGCCCAGCCCGGCTGAACCAGACAAACCGAGCCCGGCGGAGATACGCGCTGACAAAGACGCGGGCATTCGCGGTCCGTGATGTTGAACATGAACGACCACGCCAACTGCGGATCGGGCCGAGGACAAGGCTTCTGGAGTTTGGCGATGACAATGCGCCCCTGCAGGAACACCACATCACCGATCGCTCCTTTGGTCACATCAATCTTGCCTTTGTGAACCGGCCAGTTGGCGGGAGCCCCCAGGAATCCCTGACCTTTGAACGGCTCAACGCAACGCTGATCCGCGAGATCCGCACGACACTGAACTTGAAGGGCGTCCAGATATGAGCGTGGTGCGCAGAGACAGCAGTCCCGTCCAGGAAGCCTCGCATGGTTGGCAACCCTATCTTGATCGCACGGAAAAAGTGATCTGGGAGGGCGCACCTTCGAGCGGACTCAAGTTCCGCGCAGCGGACCTGGTTCAAAGCTTCTTCGGCCTCTTCTTTCTGGGCTTCTCGATCTTCTGGGTCGTGATGGCCAGCAGGATTACCAGTGGAAGTAGCGGCCATGAGGGCATTGCCTTGTTCTTCCCGCTCTTCGGCCTGCCATTCGTTGCCGTTGGAGCATATCTGGTTTTCGGTCGATTCTTCTGGAAGTCGTATTTGCGGTCAAAAACCAGATACGCATTGACCGAAAAGCGGGCGATCGTCGCGACCAACACCCTCCGTCGAAAGCTGAAATCCTATCCGATCGGGCCAAACACACGCCTCGACTATGAACCTGGCGCCGAGGCGACCATCTGGTTCGCCGAGGAAGAACGCCAAGGCTCCAAAGGCCGCCGCTACACCGTCAAGCACGGGTTCGAATACATACCCGATGGCGACAACGTGTACCGACTGATGCGCAGGATCCAGCAGGGAGAAGCCATATGAGCGCTGCTCCTGTGCATCTCGTCAATGCAAGACTGATTGATCCCGGCGATAACTTCGACGGCCCGGGCGCGCTCCGGATTGCTGACGGCGTCATCGAAGACGTCCACAAAGGTACCTCTCCGGATTTACCTGTGAGCACCGAAACTATTGATTGCATGGGCCTGCCCATTGCGCCCGGCATCATCGATATGCGGGTCTTCGTTGGCGAGCCTGGCGGTCAGCACCGAGAAACCTTCCGCTCTGCCAGTGAAGCTGCGGCAGCAGGCGGTGTCACGACGATCGTCGCCCAGCCCGATACTGATCCGGTTCTGGACGATCCTGCCCTCGTGGAGTTCGTTCTGTCACGCGCGCGTGACGCGTCCAAAGTGAATGTTGCAGTTATGGGCGCCTTGACCCGTGGCCTTGCAGGTCGTGAGATGACCGAGCAGCGCTTGCTTCTGGACGCTGGCGCTGTTGCGCTGACAGATGCCGATCATGCCGTTCGCGATGCCAAGACGATGCGTGGGATCCTCACATATGCGCATGGGACAGGCGCACTTGTGGTACACCACGTTCAGGAACCCAGTCTGTCGCAAGGAACGTGCGCAACCTCCGGCGAATTTGCATCCCGCAGGGGATTGCCCGCCGTCCCTGCGATTGCCGAGCGCATGATGTTGGAACGGGATCTGGCCCTGATCGAGAGCACAGGCGCGCGCTATCACGCCGATCAGATTACGACTGAAGGCGCACTTGCACCGTTGCTGCGGGCCCGCGACGCACATCAGCCCGTCACTGCAGCGACCTCGATCCACCACCTTACGCTGAACGAGTTCGACATTGCCAACTGGCGGAGTTTCTTCAAGCTTACGCCGCCTCTGCGCGCCGAAATGGACCGGTTGGCGGTTGTGGATGCGGTCGCCTCGGGGCTGATCGACGTGATCCACTCCTCGCATCTGCCACAGGACGAAGAGACCAAGCGCCTCCCGTTCGAGGAAGCTGCACCCGGTGCCATTGGTCTGGAGACATTGCTGCCCGCCGCTCTGCGTCTGGTGCATGACGGGCCAATGGATCTGATGACGCTTTTCCATCGCCTGTCGACCCGTCCTGCCGAGATCCTTGACCTCCACGGAGGCCGGCTTGCCAAGGGTGTGCCCGCAGATCTGGTATGGTTCGACCCGGACAGACCATTTATCCTGGACCGAGAGACACTGAAATCCCGATCAAAGAACACGCCCTTCGACCGTGTAACCCTGCAGGGCAAAGTGCTGGGCACCTGGGTTGCTGGCAAACGTGTGCATGACGCACAGAAGGACCCGAGCTGACATGTTTCATCTGATCATGGGATGGGAGCGCGCTTGGCCGGAGCTTCTTGAAGCTTTTGCAGTAGGTTACGTGGTTGGGTCGATCCCGTTTGGCATCCTGATTGCCCGCCTGTTTGCATTGGGAGATTTACGGCAGATCGGGTCCGGGAACATTGGCGCCACGAATGTCCTGCGCACCGGGAACAAGGCCGCAGCTGCCCTGACATTGCTGCTGGACATGGTGAAAGGTCTCGCACCCACTCTGTATTTTCTGACCAGCGAGGGAGATCTGGCGGCACAGGCCAGCGGCATTGGGGCGGTGCTGGGCCATTGCCTGCCGGTCTGGCTGAAGTTTCGCGGCGGCAAGGGCGTGGCGACCTTTCTTGGCGTAATCCTTGGGCTCAGCTTTTACGCAGGACTGGCTGCATGCGCCACATGGCTGGCGATCACAGCAGCGCTGAGGATTTCGTCAGCATCGGCCCTTGCTGCCGCCGCGCTTTCACCGATCTGGTTATGGGTGATTGACGGTCCTCGGGCGGTGCTTTGTGGGATCGGGTTGGCGATATGGATCTGGATACGCCATCACGAGAACATTCGGCGGTTGTTGAAGGGTGAAGAGCCCCGCATTGGAAAAAAGTCCTAACGCGCTTAACCGGCATTTAACCAGACTCGCGCTTCCTGCTGCGGACCCCAAGGAGAACCCTGATGTCCGTCGCCACGACAGTTGCTCAACCCACACCACAAAATTCGTCGGTTTCTTTTATTGCGCCGACCGAACTTGGCCATGCCGAGCGATTGGCGCGCCTGCGTTTGGCGCGCAGCCAGAATGTCGGGCCCCGAACTTTTCATCATTTGTTGCGCCGCTTCGGATCGGCGGAACAGGCCGTGGACGCTTTGCCAAGTTTGGCTGCACGCGGCGGAAAGCGGGACTACGAGGTATGTCCCAGGGAGGTTGCACTGGCCGAACTGGAACGTGGGGACAAACTCGATTGCCGCCTTCTCATCGCCGGAGACGCCGGATACCCGACATTGCTGGCGGAGCTTGAACCTGCGCCGCCCTTGCTTTGGGTAATGGGCCGGTTCGAACTACTGGAAGAATCAGCGGTCGCTTTGGTTGGCGCTCGCAATGCCTCCGCTCTGGGGCTTCGTACAGCACGGCGCCTCGCGCGCGAACTTGGCGTCAATGGCCACGTGATTGTGTCCGGGATGGCGCGTGGGATTGATGCGGCGGCGCATGAAGCAGCTCTTGCGACAGGTACTGTGGCGGTGCTGGCCGGAGGCCTGGACAAACCCTATCCCGCTGAGAACCTTGCTCTCTATGATCGCCTGACATCCGAGGGTGCGCTGGTTTCGGAAATTCCTTTCGGGATTGAACCGACTTCACGGCATTTTCCGCGGCGTAACCGGTTGATATCTGGTCTGGCGCGCGGCGTGGTTCTTGTCGAGGCAGCCATTCGGTCCGGCAGCCTTATCACCGCTCGATTCGCTCTGGAACAGGGGCGTGAGGCGATGGCTTGTCCAGGTGCCGCCGAAGATCCGCGGGCTGCGGGTTGTAACAGCCTAATCCGCGAAGGAGCCGCTTTGATACGCCATGCAGGCGATGTCGACGACGCGCTATCAGCACCGCGCACCTTGGGACTTGCCGAAGGTGGACGAGATTTCGAATTTGACGCGGACATGTTTGGCGAAGACACGATGCGCGATGACTACGAAGCGCTCGCTGATTTCGACGAAGAAGGCGACATCGGCGACGAGGCGCTTGGCGAACAGATCCTTGGACTTCTTGGCCCCCACCCTGTCGAAATCGACGAGATTGCGCGCGAATGCGGTGCGTCCGCCTCTGAACTTTCACTCGCGATCCTCGAACTGGATCTTGCAGGCAAGGTCTCTATCCAACCTGGTGGACTGATTGCGTTGAATCTAAACAACGAGTAGCTGCGGCATCAAATCAACCCAAGCGGCAGTTGACACACGGATGGGGCTGACCCATGTTCCGTCGCCAACCCTTGGGCAGCCGAATTGCACCGTAGTTCGGACTTACCCCAGAACAAAATACCGAGCGACAGGCAGGCCTTCGGGTCGTCCCCCGTTAATTGAGTGTCGTTTGAGCGAGGAGCGTAGAATGGCCGTTGTCGTGGTTGAGTCTCCTGCAAAGGCCAAAACCATCAATTCGTATCTTGGTAAGGATTTCGTGGTGCTCGCGTCATACGGGCATGTGCGTGATCTGCCGGCCAAAGACGGGTCAGTGAACCCTGACGCGAATTTCGAAATGACCTGGGAGGTTGACCCGAAGTCGCAGAAACACGTGCGTGCAATAGCCGAGGCGTTGAGCGACGACGACACGCTGGTGCTCGCAACGGATCCGGATCGCGAGGGCGAAGCGATCTCGTGGCACTTGCTGGAAGCTTTGCGCAAGCGTCGGGCGGTCAAGAAGACCACCGAGGTCAAGCGCGTCGTCTTCAACGCCATCACAAAATCTGCCGTGACAGACGCGATGGCAAATCCGCGCGAAATAGACATGGAACTTGTCGAGGCATATCTCGCCCGGCGCGCGTTAGACTATTTGGTAGGCTTCACACTGTCACCGGTTCTGTGGCGCAAATTGCCAGGATCGCGCTCGGCAGGACGTGTGCAGTCGGTCTCGCTTCGCCTTATCGTCGAACGCGAAATGGAGATCGAAGCGTTCAAACCGCGAGAATACTGGTCTGTGAAGGCGTTGATGACGACGCCCACAGGCGATACTTTCGAAGCGCGCCTGGTCACATCGGGCGGCAAGAAACTGGACCGTTTCGATCTTGCGAGCGAGACCGATGCCATGGCAGCGGTCGCCGCAATCAAGGCCGCATCCTTCAAGGTGACCTCGGTCGAAGCAAAACCGCAGACCCGGAACCCGTCGCCGCCCTTCATGACGTCGACCCTGCAGCAGGAGGCCAGCCGGAAACTGTCCATGGGTCCTCGTGACACGATGCGCGCGGCGCAGAGGCTCTACGAAGCCGGGCACATCACCTACATGCGTACCGACGGGATTGACATGGCGCCGGAGGCGGTGACGGCTGCGCGCTCTGCAATCAAGGAACGTTATGGCGCCGACTACGTGCCAGAAAAGCCTCGCATTTACAAAAACAAGGCAAAGAATGCTCAGGAAGCGCATGAGTGCATTCGACCCACACGGCTTTCAGTTGCACCCGACGATTTGTCGGTCGAACCGGAACAAAAGCGGCTCTATGACCTGATCTGGAAACGCGCGATCGCCAGCCAGATGGAGGCTGCACGGTTCCGCCGCACCACGGTTGAAATTGGCGAGCCTACCGGCATGACCGGACTGCGTGCTACAGGTCAGGTCGTGACCTTTGACGGCTTCCTGAAGGTCTATGAAGAAGGTCGCGACGACCGCGAATCAGATGTCATCGACGACGATGACCGGCGCCTGCCAGACATTCCGGAGGGTGCGGACCTTGGTAAGCAGACCATCACGCCGGAACAGCACTTCACCCAGCCACCGCCGCGCTATACCGAGGCTACGTTGGTCAAGAAAATGGAGGAGCTAGGCATTGGCCGGCCCTCAACCTATGCATCTATCATCACGACAATTCAGGACCGCGAATACGTCACCAAGGACAAGAACCGGCTGATCCCCGAAGACAAGGGGCGGCTGGTCATCGCATTTCTGGAGAACTATTTTTCCCGCTATGTCGCCTATGATTTCACCGCAGGGCTGGAAGAAGAGCTGGATGATGTCTCCGGCGGACGAGCCGATTGGCACGAGCTACTACAGAAATTCTGGAAGGATTTTCGCGCGGCAGTCGATGAGACTGCCGAACTGCGGATCACCGAGGTTCTTGAAAAGATCAACGATGTTCTGGCACCGCATCTGTTTCCTGACCAGGGCGACGGCACCGATCCTCGGGTCTGCAAGCTGTGCGGCGAGGGGCGACTTTCCATGCGCACAGCGCGTTCAGGTGGTGCGTTTATCGGGTGTTCCAACTATCCCAACTGCCGCTATACGCGCCCGTTGGCGGGGGAAGAGCAAAATGCCGATGGTATCCCGCCGGAGGGAAAACAGTTGGGTGAGGACGAAAACGGCGTCACGGTCAGTCTGCGGTCGGGTCGGTTCGGACCTTACGTGCAGCTGGGCGAACAGGATCCGGAAAGCAAGGAAAAGCCGAAACGCTCCAGCCTTTCCAAAGGCATGTCACCGGACGATGTGACGCTGGACGTTGCGCTTGGTTTGCTCGCCCTGCCCCGCCTGATCGGGCAGCATCCTGAAGATGGCGAGCCAATCGAGGCGGGCGTCGGGCGGTACGGCCCGTTCGTGAAGCACATCAAGACCTATGCCAGCCTCGAAGAAGGCGACGATGTACTGACAGTTGGCATGAATCGCGCGATGGAACTGCTGGCGCGAAAGGCACAGCGCGGTGGTCGCGGCGCAGCGGCAAAACCACTGCGTGAGCTTGGCGAACATCCTGATGGCGGCGCGGTGAACGTCATGGATGGGCGCTA
>JBGCFK010000458.1:0-9442 GCA_045106875.1 Paracoccaceae bacterium
AGCAGAGACCTCGACGTCCAGCACATCGCCCGACATCGCCTCAACGATCACTTCGTGCTGCAACAACTCAGTACGAACCTTGTTTGGGTCGGCGCCCTCGCGGTCCATCTTGTTGATCGCCACGATCATCGGCGCTTCTGCCGCCTTTGCGTGATTGATCGCCTCAATCGTCTGGGGCATCACGCTGTCGTCGGCTGCAACCACGAGGATCACGATGTCGGTCACATTCGCCCCGCGTGAACGCATGGATGTGAACGCAGCGTGACCCGGCGTATCAAGGAATGTGATCTTCTGACCTGGCTCGGGCTCGATCTGGTAAGCGCCGATATGCTGGGTGATCCCGCCTGCCTCGCCAGAGACCACATTGGTCTTGCGCAAGGCGTCCAGAATTGAGGTCTTGCCGTGATCGACATGGCCCATGATGGTTACAACTGGCGCGCGCGGCTCCAGATCGCCGTCAGCATCTTCGGTCGTTTCGATGGCATCCTCAACATCTGATTCAGACACGCGGGTCACCTTGTGGCCAAACTCTCCCACCAACAGTTCTGCCGTATCCTGGTCGATCGTCTGGTTCTGGGTCGCCATGATATCCATGTTCATGAGTGACTTGATCACGTCAGCCACTCGCTCGGCCATACGGTTGGCGAGTTCCTGAACGGTGATTCCTTCGGGAACAACCACATCACGCACGACTTTCTCGCGCTCCTGTGGGCCACCCATCATTTTGCGTTTTTCGCGTTCCTGACGGCGGCGCATGGCAGCGAGCGAGCGTTGACGCCCGCCATCGCCATCGTTCAGCGCCTGAGAAATCGTCAGCTTGCCCGAGCGACGGCGACCATCGTCGCGGCCACGCGATGGTGCAGGTTTCTTTGGCGGTTCCTCACGCGACGCCGGACGCGAATCGGATCTGCCGATATTGCGTGGCCGTCCGTCCTCGTCCATTGGTGGCGGCGCGTCGGGTGCAGCGGCGGGCGCAGGAGCCGGAGCTTTTGCAGCTTCAGCTTTTGCCCGGGCAGCCTCTTCCTCGCGGCGCTTGGCCGCTTCTTCCTCGGCGCGCGCACGCGCAGCGGCAGCCGCAGCTTCGGCCGCGCGGCGCTTGGTTGCTTCCTCGCGGCGCTTGGCATCCTCGGCTTCGCGGATCTTGCGAGCCTCTTCATCTTTCTGGTGCTGGCGGATGGCCGCGAGCCGTCGCGCGGCCTCGTCCTTGGTCATCCCGCCCGCAACCGGTCCGCGTGCCGGACGCCGTTGCTGACCGCCAGCTGGCCTGCCACCCGCGGGCTTGCCGCCGGTTCGTGCCGGTGTGCCGCCAGTTTTTGGTACTTGCTTCACTTCTGCCGGAGCAGCTGCCGCTTTCGGCTCCGCAGCCTTGGGAGCCTCAGCCTTGGGCGCTTCCACCTTGGTCTCGGTTGGGGCTGGGGCCGCAACCGGTGCTGGATCGGCAGGTTTCGCAGGCGCAACTTTGGCTTCTTCAGCCGGAGCAGGAGCCGCAATCTTAGCCTCGGCCGGCGCTGCAGGCTTGGGAGCCGGAGCAGCAGCAGGAACTGCCGCAGCAGTCGGCGCGGGCGCAGGTGCGGGCGCGGGCTTTGCCTCCACTGGTTTCGCAGCTGGTGGAGCCGCCGCAGCGGGTGGGGGCGTAGCAGCAGGTGGCGCAGACTTTGCTACTGCCGCAGCCGCAGCTGCAGCTGCTCCGCCACCCGCTGCACCAGGAGGGATAATCCGCTTACGCTTTTTCTCGACAACAACAGCCTTCGTGCGTCCATGGCTGAAGCTCTGACGCACAGAGCCGCCACGACCCGGGCCTCCGCCCGGACCTCCGCGTCCGCGTGCACCTGTCTTGTTGTCGGTATCCTGGTCGCTCATGTATCGTCCTGTTCCCGGGCGCCGATCTTCGGCCCCTCTATCGTCCTACTCGACGCCTCGGCGTATCCGCTGCGTCCCGCATCATCTCCGGTCAGTGCATCGCCCAGCTTTTGCCCCCGGAAACCGGAGAGCCGACCTGCCTCAGCGCAGACCCGCACCGCAAATCCACCTGTGTCGAGCGCCGCATGTATGGCAAACTCACGCCCAAAAGCCAAACCCAATTCATCCGACGTCAGGATGTCGAACTCCGAAATCGCCCCTTCGCCCACTGCGCGGGCCAGCGCCGTAAGCTTCGTACGGCCATCCACGGCACCATCTGCAGCCTGAAGCAGCACGCCCGCTTGGCCGCCATTGATCCTCGCACGAACCTTCTCGGCCCCAGTCACAGCCTGCCCTGCTTTTCTCGCAAGCGACAAAAGATCAACCAGCCTCGCCGCAAGCAGCTTCTCCAATTGATCCGGCAGATCATCGGAAACTTCGACCGGTTGACGAAAGCCGCGCGAGAACAGCCGCTTCTTCACAGCCTTGTTCACCTGAGCCCTGTCTGCCGTCAGCCAGACGCCGCGTCCCGGCAATTTGCCCGCAATGTCCGGCACCAAGGCACCGTCCGGACCAAGCACGAAACGGATCAGGCGATCGGTCGGCCCGCTTTCGCCGGTGGCAATGCACCGCCGTTCGGGACCGTCCTGATCCTTCCTGCGTCCGCCACGCGTCATCGCGGGCTCCAAAATACCGGTTTCAAGCGTCACGCGGTGGTTTCAGCCTCCGTGGATTGTGCAGCATCGGCCTCGGCTGCCGCTTCCGCCGCGGCCTCCGCATCGGCCAGGATCTGGTTCGGATCAACCATACCCAGTTCGATACGTGCCTTCATGACCAGGTACTGTGCTTCTTCCAGGTTCACGTCGAAGGGTTCGAGGACACCGTCGTCCTTGACACGCTTGCCGTCTATGGTGGTGTAGCCGCCTGCCAGTTCCCAATCGGCGCAGGTGGCAAAGGTTGCGAGGTCCAGGACGTCGTCCTTTGCCAGCGCCATGATCATCTGGGGTGTCAGACCCTCGAATTCAATGAGGTCTTCCTGCGTTCCCAGTCCCCGGGCTTCTTCCAGCGTCCGCTGGTTGAATTCCTCGAGACTTTCACGGGCACGCGCCTGGAGATCTTCGGCAACCTCTTCGTTGAACCCGTCGATCACCAGAAGCTCGTCCATTTCGACGAAGGCGACTTCTTCCAGTGAGGTGAAACCTTCGGACACCAGAAGTTGCGCGACCATTTCGTCCACATTCATGGTTTCCATGAACAGGTCGGTGCGCTCCTTGAACTCGGTCTGACGACGCTCTGATTCTTCGGCTTCCGTCATGATGTCGATGTCCCAGCCGGTCAGCTGGGAGGCGAGCCGCACATTCTGCCCACGGCGCCCGATGGCCTGCGAGAGTTGCTCGTCCGGCACCACGACCTCGATTCGCTGGGCATCTTCGTCCATGACCACCTTGGTCACTTCCGCAGGCTGAAGGGCGTTGACGATGAACGTCGCCGCATCGTCATTCCATGGCATGATATCGATCTTCTCGCCCTGAAGTTCGTGCACCAGGGGCTGAACGCGCGAGCCGCGCATCCCGACGCAAGCACCGACAGGGTCTATGCCGCTGTCATACGAGATCACGCCGATCTTCGCACGGGAACCGGGATCACGCGCGACAGCCTTCACCTCGATGATGCCGTCATAGATTTCGGGCACTTCCTGAGCGAACAGCTTGGCCATGAATTCAGGCGCTGTGCGGCTGAGGAAAATCTGCGGGCCACGGGTCTCTGCGCGAACATCGCGGATATAGGCACGCACGCGGTCACCATTGCGATAGGCCTCGCGCGGGATCAACTGATCGCGGCGCACGATTGCCTCGGCCCGACCAAGATCAACGATCACGTTGCCGTATTCGGTTCGCTTGACGATGCCGTTGATGATCTCGCCAATGCGGTCCTTGAATTCTTCGTACTGGCGCTCGCGCTCGGCATCACGGATTTGCTGGACGATCACCTGCTTGGCAGTCTGTGCAGCGATTCGCCCGAACTCCATGGGCGGCAGCGGCTCCGAGATTTCCTCGCCCGCCGTGATGCCAGGGTTCTTGTGCTGGGCTTCGGATACGCCAATTTCGGTGAAGGTGTTCTCGACCTCCTCATCCTCGACGACCATGATGACACGGCGCATTGTCGTCTCGCCGGTCTTGCGGTCGATAGCAGCGCGAATGTCGTACTCGGCACCATAACGTTGGCGCGCAGCCTTGCCCATGGAGTCTTCCATGGCCACAACGACCAGTTCCCTGTCGATCAGCTTCTCGCGCGCGACCGCGTCTGCGATCTGCAACAGCTCCAGCTTATTGGCAGTGACCATCTCAGGCGTCCTCTTTCATGTCGGATCCATCCTCTGTTTCTTCCCCGGCCTCAATGACCTCGTCGTAGTCTTCCTCGCGGAACTTCTTTTTGGAACGGCGCAGGCTCTCGGTGATCAGATCGTCAGTCAGCACCAGCTTGGCGTCAGCCAACCATTCGAACTGCAGACCGATCGTTCCCTCGTCGATGTCGATAAGAACCTCGTTCCCATCAATGCCCGAGAGGATACCTTTGAAGCGCTTGCGCCCGTCGATCAGGGATTCGGTTTCCAGTTTGGCCTCATAGCCTTCCCACCGGTCAAAGTCCGTTAACCGCGTTAACGGGCGGTCAATGCCGGGGGAGGAAACCTCCAGAGTATATTCACCCGATATTGGATCATCGACGTCCAATATGGCGGAAAGGTTACGCGACAGTTCAGCGCAATCCTCGACTTCCATTGTGCCGTCCGGTCGCTCGGCCATGATCTGCAGCGTCATGCTCTTGCCGGACATCAGCCTGAGGCGAACAAGCTCGAATCCCATACCTTCGATCGGCGGCTCTACGATGGAAGCCAGCCTCTGGTCGATGGGTGCCTTGGCAATCATATTGGTCATGGGGCTTGCGCCTCCGGGGCCTAAACGAAAAACGAGCCACGCGGCCCGCCTCGCTAACCCGGTGGGGGTCCCGCTGTGCCAGCGAGGCCGCCGCGATGTTGTAGGTTACATACGCCCCCACCCGAGTCGTTGCAACCCCGGTCTCATGCTGCCAGAGCGACTCCATAGCTCGCTGCGATGTCAGCAGCCAATGCACGGACCTGCGGCCCAGCATTTTCTCCAAGCCGCAATGCCATTTGAGACCGCCCCAAAGCAGGGAACCCGTCTCGGGCGTTCAAGGCTACAAGCCCCGGCTTCAGATAACTTTTCGGCATGGGAGCGACCGCGAGATCAGCCTCGACCGCCGCAATCTGCGCATGATCGAAGTCAGCCACATAGGCAATGCGCGTCTCGATCCCCGCCAAGGCAATAGCTTCGGTGGCAACCCGCCGCCATGCGCAGCCTTCCATCGCCACGGCCAGTGGCACCGGGACCTGCTTGACAGCACGGCCACCCTCCCTGGCGATCCAGGCGAGTTGTTCCTCGGCCAACACCTGATCGCCGGGGCGCAAGGCCACCGATCCTCCGGGCGTGAACACAGCCAGATCCAACTCGCCCGCATCCACCGCAAGACACATGCGCGATGTGTGGTCCATGGTGACGTTGACCACGACCTTGGGGTGGCAGGAGGCGAAGGCCGACAGCACTTTGGCCAGCCTCAGCCCACCGAAACTGTCTGTCATGCCGATCGAGATCGTCCCGCTCAGCTCAGGATTGGAAAACGCCTGCACGGCTTCCCGGTTCAGATCCAGCATCTTGCGCGCGTACGACAGAAGCCGCTCACCTTCCGCAGTGGGGGTCATACCCTTCCGCGTGCGGGTGAACAGGTTGCGACCCAGCATTTCTTCCAGCTTCTTGATCTGCATTGAAACCGCGGCAGGCGTGCGCGCAACCCGTTGAGCAGCCGTGACGATGGAACCACCGTCAGCAATTGCGATCACCGAGCGCAGGATGTCGAGATCCAGCGAGGTGGACGGAGCGGGGGGGCGAAAAATCTGGTTCATGTCGTAAGGTAAGCATTTCTGAATTTTAGCGTCAATCCTTTTAGTTTTACTGATGCATCAAGACTCTCCATGTTCTCTCTCAGAGGCCGCCGACCACCGGCGTCCAAACCGCTGAAACGGAGAAATGAAATGCTGACCCTCATTGCAAACTTTCTGAAGAACAGACTGCAAGAACACCGCGAGCGCGTGCAACTGAGAGATCTGCTGCAAAAGGACGACCGATTGCTCAGAGACGTCGGCCTGACGCGTGTCGATGTGGAAGCCGCGCTCTCCAAGTCGTTCGAAATCAGCGCAAAGCGCGAGGCTTACAGGCTGTCTGCATTGTCCCTTCGACTTGATCGTGCCTGAGACAGAGTGGCTGCCGCCCGCATCTCCAGACGGGCGGCAGGGTTTCAAGCCGCCGCGGCCATGTCGGCCTTGATGGGCTGGCCAGTCTCCAACCAGCTTTTGAGACTCGCGACCTGACGTGCCCAACCCTCGCGGACACCTTCCAGCGCTGGAGTGACATCGTAGTGTTCGCAGGTCAGTTTGCAGACGTCCCCCTGCGCTTCGATTATGAACACTGCGCGAGACGGCTCGGGCGCGTCACCGCTCCACAACGGCTCGAAGCTGAATTCCAGGCGGGACTTTGGTTCCTCGCGGATCAACACCATGCGCAACATCAGCGAGCCATCCTTGCGAAACATTTCATGCCCACCACTTTCGTGCGCGCGCGCCGTGTCGGCCGCGAAGTGATAGGCGGCGATCTGGTCGGGCGTTGTCAGTGCATCCCACAGCCTGTCCTGCGTGGTTCGAATGAAGGTCTGCATCATGAAGTCGGGTTTGGTTGTGGAGGAATTGTCCATAGCTTGGTGTCCTTCGAGTTGGGTTTTCAGATCCGTCATGCCGCGCGCTATCGGTCGGGCCAGCAGAGGTTCGATCCAGCGATCGATAACCTCCTGCAAGGGTTGGGCGTTCAGGTAGTGATACTTGAAGCGCCCAACCTTCTTGGTGACCACCAGATTGGCGGCCTCCAGCACGCCCAGATGCTTCATCACGCCGAACCTCGTCATCTCCAGCCGGGCTTCCAACTGGGTCAGGCTTTGACCGTCCTCGCTGCGCAAAGCATCCAGCAGTGCACGCCGTGTCGGGTCGCTCAGGGCTTTGAATATCTGATCCATACCCAGCCTATATGTGATTCGATAGTCACGTGTCAACTTGGTTACATATTGCCCTATCTGTCTTTCAACAAACCAGTGGGGGAGTTAGACTGCCCCGATGAGCCAACTCACCCCTGCCATCGAAGATCAACCGATCTGCGCTGATTGCGGCCTCTGCTGCGACGGTACGCTCTTCCCGTTTGTCCAACTGGCCGAGAATGAGCCCCCTATCCCGCCAATGCAGCCCGCGCCGGACACGGCCCTTCGAACGTTCCAGCAGCCCTGTCCGCACTATCGGGGGACAAGCTCGGTTTATGCGACACGCCCGCAGATGTGCCGAACATATGTCTGCGATCTGCTCAAGGGCGTCATGGCAGAGGAGGTCTCCACCAAGGATGCAAGGGACGTGATCGCGCGCATGAAATTCCTGCGAGACCAGCTTGCAACATTGCTTGGAGGGCCAAAAGGCAGTTTGCGCCGCGCCGGGCGGGATCTGAAACAACGCGCCATGGACACACCGAAGCCGCTGGAATTCCGGGTCCACCATGCGAGGGCACTTACGGCCCTCGCACTGTTCGAGGGCCTGATCGCAGAGGCTTTCGATTCCACCGGATCCAGCGCGCCCATGGATCAGATCTCGCAACAAGACACATGACATTCCGCGACACCGCTTGCTTTTGCGAACGAAGCGGCAAATCGTACGCCAAGGCTGAACCCCTCACATCACGGAGAACTTAAATGGCAGAAGTCGAATGGGCGCGTCTTAAAGCGCAGGACCTCAGGACACTGGCGAACGAGAACGCGGTGGTGATCCTGCCCATTGCATCCATCGAACAGCATGGCCCCCACCTTCCTGTGATGACCGACACCAGGTTGGGCCACGAAGTTGCCGTGCGCGCAGCTCAAAAGGCCTATCCAAAGCGTCCCACTGTGGTAACGCCCGTTGTCTGGTCGGGACTGTCCGAGCATCACATGCCATTTGGAGGCACGCTGATTCTCAGCCACGCGACCTTCCGCGCCGTGATCCGCGATCTGGTGGAAAGCCTGACGCGGCATGGTTTTCGCGATATTCTCATCTCCAACTCGCATGGTGGCAATATCATCGCGATGCAGCAGATTTGCGACGAGCTTTCAGTGCAGACCAACGCAACTTTGGTTGCGACCACCTATGTGGCTGAAGCAGGCGCGGCGATTGGTGATCTTCTGGAAGACCAGGACGGTATCCAGCACGCAGGTGAGGGCGAGACCGCCATGATGATGGCCTGCGAGCCGGATCTTGTGGACAGCTCGGACCTCACGTCGATTGCGACCGAACGCGGCGTTGGCTTCCTGAAGGCAGGACACGCCTCGTATCGTTGGCGGCCCTTCGCGCATTGTACGCATTCGGGTGTGTCGGGTTATCCGGCCAAGGCCACGGCGGAGAAGGGCGAGGCGATTCTCGAGGTCTCGGCCGATGCGCTGGCGCGGCTGATCACCGATCCGGAAACATGGGCAGCGCCGCAGGATCTGCGGGGCGACGGGATCGGCGGCGTACCGTTCCGGAGGCCAGAATGACGCATGAAGACGCGTATGCCGCACTTTCCGCGCATCTGAAGCAAACCGCTGCCCTGTCCGGGGTGGCGGGCCTGCTCAGCTGGGATCAGGAAGCAGTAATGCCGCCGAACGGAGCGGAGCAACGCGCCGAACAAGCGGGCGCCATGTCCGCCGTGCTGCACGAACGCCGTTCAGCCCCGCAGGTAGCCGCATGGTTGGCAGCCATCGATGCGGGCGCTTTGGACGATGCCGGGCGGGCAAACATTCGAGAGGCCAGACGCGCTTACAACCAAGCCGTGAAGGTTCCAAAGGATCTGGGCGAGGCCATCGCACGCGCCACCATGCGCGCGCACCGCACATGGGCCGAGGCACGTGCAACCGACGACGTGGCCGCCTTTCTGCCCTCGCTGACCAAAATCATCGAGCTTGTCCGCGAACGAGCGCACTGCCTCGCAGAAGATGGACAATCGGCCTATGATGCGCTGCTGGACGAGTTCGAGCCCGGCGCCAACGCCGCCGAAGTAACAGCCATCTTCTCCCGCCTGCGAACAGGGCTGACAGATTTACGCCAGCGAATTGCCGAGAAGCCACGCCGGATACCAGACGTCACGGGCACGTTTCCAAACAGTAAACAGTTAGCCTTGGCCGAAGAATTGGCGAGATTGTTAGGCTACAACGAACAATCGGGTCGGATAGATCTGGTGGTCCACCCGTTTTGCTCGGGCACGCGTGGGGACGTTCGCATCACGACACGGGTAGATGAGGCAGACCCGTTCAACTGTCTCTACTCGACTGTGCACGAGACAGGCCATGCGCTTTACGAACAGGGGCTGGATCCTGCGCTGGCATGGCAGCCCGCAGGCAACCACGTCTCGATGGGCGTGCATGAAAG
>JBGCFK010000459.1:0-3116 GCA_045106875.1 Paracoccaceae bacterium
GATCACGGCAGTTCTGAACAGCTGCCGAGATGTCGATGTGCCTTTCGTCTTCGGCGGTGATGGCGGTGCGATCGTGGTGCCGGCGAGCCATGCCGCTGCGGCATCGGACGCATTGAGGGCGCTGATGACGCATGCCCACGCTGTCTACGGGCTGGGTCTGCGGGCGGCTGCTGTGCCTGTGTCCCGCATCCGCGCCGAGGGCTCGGACTTGCATGTGCGCCGCATGGCGCTGAACAAGGCCAATCATCTGGCGATGTTCTCGGGCGGCGGTATCGATCATGTCGATGCGATCATGAAGCAGGGCGGCGAGGGGGATCCTTGCGTTCTGTCCGCTGCGCCTGAGGATGCGGTCCCGGATCTGGAGGGCCTTTCGTGTCGCTGGCAGCCCTTGCAGGCCAGCTATGGTGCGATGATCGCGCTGATGGTTCGCCCTACTGATCCCGAGAACGGGACGGCCTATGGCCAGATCGTCGCCCGTCTGCAGGAGATTTTGGAAGAAGACATTCCCGCCCACGCCCCTGCTTCGGACAAGACCTTGCGTATGCGTTGGCCACAGGCTGGGCTTGGGATGGAGCTGCGCGGTCTGGCACTCGGGATGGGACGCGTCAAGGCGATGACCTGGGCCGTCATGACTTCGGTCTTTCAGCGCTGGGCGCACTTTCGAGGCATCAGGGTCGGGACATATGATGCGCCCGCCTATACCGAAGAGTTGAAAGCCCAGACGGATTTTCGCAAGTTTGACGGCTGCTTACGGACAGTGCTTGATTGCACGGCTCAGCAGGTCGCAGCCATCGAGACATGGCTGGACGCTGAATTCGAGGCGGGACGTCTGGTCTATGGGCTGCATGTGGATACACAGGCATTGATGACGTGCCTTGTGTTCAACCTCGAGCAAAGCCGCCACGTTCATTTCGTCGATGCGGCCGGGGGCGGTTTCGCCGAGGCTGCGAAGGGTTTCAAGGCACGGCTCAGCCAGCAAGTGCAGACAGGCTGAGCGGCACGCCGGCAGCAAGCCAGCCGCCATCCACAGGCAGGACAACGCCGGAGACGTAAGAGGCCTTGTCCGAGGACAGCCAGAGGCATGCGTCCGCGATCTCGTCGGCCCGGCCATCCCGTTGTAGCGGCACCGACTTGCGCACGGCCTTGCGGGCGTTTTCAGTTGGCGCAAGGCGGTCCATCCCCTCGGTGTTTTCGATTGGGCCGGGCGAGATCGCGTTCACCCGCACGCCCGCCAGTCCCCATTCACAGGCCAGCGTCTTCGTCAGCATGTCGATCCCGGCCTTGGCCGCGCAGACATGGGATTGCATTGGCATGGCGACCTGAGCCTGAGGCGCTGTGATGTTGATCACCGAGGCACCGGGTTTGGCGAGATGTTCGAACGCCGCGCGGACCACGTGGAAGGTGCCGAGCAGGTCGATGTCCACCACAGACTTGAAGGCATTGGCGCTCATGGCCACGGCTGGCGCCGGGAAGTTGCCCGCAGCGCCCGAGATCAGCACGTCGATGGGGCCGTCCGCGGCGAACGCCTTGCAGGCCTCGTTGACAGCGTCAAAATCACGGACATCCAGCGCATAGCCCTTGACGGGGCGCCCATGTGCCGACAAGGCCTCGACTGCTGCATCGACTTTCTCCTGCTTGCGGCTCACGACGCCAACCTCGGCCCCTGCTGCGGCAAACCCGTGCGCGATGCCGAGATTGATGCCACTGGTGCCGCCAAACACCATCACGCGTGCGCCTGTGAAGTCGAAACTGGTTTTCATACGAGCCTCCCGTTGCGAGTTTGCGGTCAGCCTAGTGCGCGTTTGTGGGCGGAACAATCGGAACGCAACGTCAGCCGGGCGGCATTGTCACAGGATCCGGTTTGCAGATGGCTGCTCGCAAAGCGCTCCGGTGCCGCCCATGGCAACAGGCAGGTCGGCGTATTTGAGCAAGCCATCGGCGATGTCCATGACACGCTCGGCATAGAAGACGTGGAGCGTTGGACGAAATGCGAACTGGTCCAGCGTGTTTGCATAGATTACCGTCACATCGAAGCGTGGCTTCTGGTTACCCAGTCCGCCGCCACACCGGGCGCAGGATATGCGCGTGCTTTCGGGGTTGTTGCTGAACCGGGTGATATCGCCCTTCAGAGTCACGTGCTCACTCTGCCATGTGCACCATGAGGTCAGTGGAGCGGCATGCCATCGGCGGCACGACTGGCAGTGGCAGAGACCGGAAAACCGGGGCGGTCCGATCAAAGCGATGGCGCTGCTTCCGCAATAGCATCTTCCGGTTGTGGTTTGTCCGTCCATCGCGTCCTCTCTAACGGTATGCGCGCTGTCATGCGGTTTCATATCATGCAGCGGCTCTGTTGCTTGCATCATGCGGTTGCGACGTCTCGCCGGGCAGGTTATGGGGCGGATATGACGGAAGATCTCTCGCATACTGGGCTCGGCAAGATGGTCGATCAGCCTGCCTCGCCAGAAGAAGCGCGGCTGGACCCTGTGCCCAACCCGCATCCTGACGCTCTTTATGTGGCCCGTTTTACGGCGCCCGAGTTCACGTCGCTTTGCCCTGTGACCGGTCAGCCGGATTTCGCGCATCTGGTGATCGACTATGTGCCGGACCAGTGGCTGGTGGAATCGAAGTCGCTGAAGATGTTCCTGACCAGCTTTCGCAATCACGGTGCGTTCCACGAGGGCTGTACCATCGATGTCGCAAAGCGCATCGACGAGGCCATCTCGCCGCGCTGGCTGCGCATTGCGGGATACTGGTACCCGCGCGGCGGCATCCCGATCGACGTTTTCTGGCAGACAGGTGATGTGCCGGACGGCGTGTGGTTGCCGGACACCGGCGTACAACCTTACCGCGGCCGCGGCTGACAAAAGACAATAATCGGGAGAGACCAATGACTGCTACCATCATCGACGGGAAGGCGTTTGCCGCCAAGGTCCGCGCGCAGGTTGCCGAGCATGTTGCCAAGCTGAAAGAGGTGAACGGGATCACGCCCGGACTGGCCGTGGTGCTGGTGGGCGAGGACCCTGCTTCTCAGGTCTATGTGCGCAACAAGGGCAAGCAGACTGTCGAATGCGGCATGCACTCGGTCGAGCACAAGATGGACGCGTCTGTCTCGGAGG